>JAFASD010000331.1 GCA_019244945.1 Acidobacteriaceae bacterium
ATCGATTGGACAGCTCTGGAAGTAATTGCTGCCCTTGAACCGTATTGTTCCGGCTTCCTTTGCACTTACGTCGACAAAGAAGGCATGATGCAGGGAACTGACTTGGCTTGGTTTGAGCGGCTGAGAAACGCTACCGCGCACGAGTTAATTGCCGCAGGCGGAATTACGACAATGGATGATGTGAAGGCATTACTGGCGTTGGACATTCATTGCGCAATCGGCATGTCGATCTATCGCGGTCGGTTACGCCTGGAGGATCTGCTGAGTCTCAATGAAGTACAGGAGGAATGCAAATGAGGCAGATTGGCTGGACAGCATTGCTGAGCGTGGCGGCGTTTTCAACTGTGTGGATGATTCGCGGAGCAGCTCTGAGCCCTGACGATTCCGATGTCAAGGACGTGATTACCGGGACGGCCGCGTTCGATGATTACCGCACGGAAAAGCCCGGTCTGTTCCGAAGGATAACTGTAGCCGACCTGCCGAAGCCGTATGCAACAGAGGGCGTATCGAACGGACCATCTGTTGTTCCCAGACCCGCGGATGCATGGCCGCAAGCGCCGGAGGGCTTCAAAGTCGAATTGTACGCAGACCAACTGGCCAGCCCTCGGGAAATCCGAACCGCGCCGAACGGCGATCTGTTCGTTGCTGAAAGTTATGCGGGTCAAGTCGATGTATTTCGCGGCATGACCAAGGACGGAAAACCGGAACAGAAATCGACGTTTGCAAGGGGGCTGCACAACAATTTCGGCATCGCCTTTTATCCGCTTGGGAAGGATCCACAATGGGTCTACATTGCGAATACGAACTCCGTTGTGAGATTTCCGTATCACAACGGCGATTTGACGGCGACCGGCTCGCCCGAGACGATCGTCGAAAAGCTTCCTTCCGGTGGTGGTCACTGGACACGCGATCTCGCATTTTCTCCCGACGGCAGCAAGCTGTTCGTTTCGGTTGGTTCAGCTTCGAACGTGGACGATCCCGATACGCATCCCAACGAATTTCATAGGGCAGACATCTTGGAATACACCCCCAAAGGCGAATTCGTTCGCGTTTACGCGTGGGGCATTCGCAATCCTGTAGGCATCGCCGTTAATCCGCACACGGGTCAGTTGTGGTGCTCAGTAAATGAGCGGGACATGCTGGGAGACAATCTCGTGCCGGATTACATTACTTCCGTGAAGGAAGGCGGCTTCTATGGCTGGCCGTGGTACTACATGGGCGATCACCAAGACCCGCGGCTCGCCGGAACTCACCCGGAGCTGAAGGGCAAAGTCACGGTTCCCGATGTTCTATTGCAGCCGCATAATGCTTCGCTCGAGATGACCTTTTACGAAGGAAACCAGTTTCCGAAGCAATATAGAGGCGACATTTTCGCAGCCGAGCACGGCTCCTGGAACAAGGCAGTGCGCGCTGGCTATGAAGTTGTTCGCGTCCCGCTGAATGGCGGAAAAGCCAAAGGCGAGTACGAAGATTTTGTAACCGGGTTCGTCACGCCAAACGGAGATGTGTGGGGGCGGCCGGTAGGAGTCGCGGTGGCTCCAGACGGGTCGTTGATGGTTACCGACGACGGCTCTAAATCAATCTGGCGCGTGAGCTATACCGGGAAGTGAGATCCTACGCTCGATGGCCGTAGCCGATGTCGACGCTCCGGTAAAGCTGAACCTCCCCGGCAGGATTCGAGAGAAGATCGGTCCCATAGGACTGTATGCCGCGCTCGCCGCATACACGCTATTCACCCTCGATGGCGGCGATATTGCGCCCCGAATAGTCTCCGCGATACTGCTAGTGCTGACCGCGTGCTATCTCGGCATTCCGTTCCAACAAAGGCTGGTCTTTCGTCTTCCGGTGATTTGTCTGTTTGGAATGGCGTGCTATGGCGTCGCGCAAACTCTATGGTCGAGCCAAAAGATCGTCTATAACGGCTGGACGGGCGTGCTCTTCTGGTTCACCGCCGCCTCTATTGGGCTGCTTGCCACTCAGTTGTTCCAGGATCGTGATACGGCGGCGCGGTTCCGAATCGCTTTTGTCGTATTCGGAAGCGCAGTTTGCCTGCTCGATCTGCTCGAGCAAGGCTCGCATACAAACAAATACTACTGGCTAGTAGCGAGCAGATATCACTCCGTGTATGGCCCGTTTTCGTATTGGAACAATTTTGCGCAGTTTGTCGAGCTTTTCCTTCCGATAACCCTCTGGCTAGGTCTGGGTGGGCGAAAACCGGTCGTGCCTTACATTCTTCTCAGCGCATTGCAAATCGGCGCGGTAGTCGCTTCCGGATCGAGAGCGGGCGCGTTCCTGGCGATCGTGGAACTGATCACCGTGTTGGTACTCGTCTATTTGCAAAACAGAAATAAAGCGCTGTTGTACGGAGCGGCGCTCGCGCTCGGGCTGAGCTTGGTATTCGTTTACGCCGCGGGCTTCGATACCCTGCTTGGGAAACTGCAGCAGAACGATCAATTGAGTGTCCGCCGCGACATAAACAAATCGTCACTGGCAATGATCCGGCAACGCCCTTTGACCGGTTGGGGGCTCGAGACCTATGTGCCCGTTTATCGAATGTTTGCCCGGTACGACGATGGCACTTACGTGAATCGGGCCCACAATGATTGGCTGCAATGGACTGCCGAGGGAGGTATTTTCTTTGCGGGATTGATGCTCGTGGCCTTCGTTTGGAGTATCCGACCCGCGATTCGCTCCGTGTGGGGAGTCGGAGTGATTGCGGTCTGTCTTCACGCGCTGGTAGATTATCCGTTTGCCCGGTTTGGGGTCTGCGGATGGTATTTCGCTTTAATCGGAATGCTTGCGGCGCAAACCGCCGTGAAGCGAACGGTGGAGCAGCAGCTCAAGGCGAGAGGCTCGCGACGTTTCCTCTATCGCAGAACTGCGGCATAGATGGTTCTCCTCTGGCTCCTTGCCGCTCTTCTCCTTGGGAACGTCTCCGCTTTTCAGGCAAGGCCGGCAGATCTGAAGTCGCAATTCGAAACTGCGCGAGAATTGAAGACTATATCTCCGCGAGGCGATCTGAAATCGATTCGACTCGTCACTTGGAATATCGAGCGCGGCGAGCAACTCAGCATCATCAGCTCCGAGCTTCAGCGCAACTCAGCGGATCTCTTCTTGCTACAAGAAGTGGATTGGAACGCAAATCGAAGCGGGCAAATAGACGTGGGCGCTGCCCTCGCCGAGCGGCTGCGGATGAACCTGTCGTATGCCATCGAGTTCGAAGAACTGGGGCAAGAACATGGGAGACCGGCTTTCATCGGACAAGCTACTCTGACGCGCATGCCGATTCAGAATTCGAGAGTGCTGCGTTTTCAAGCACAATCCAACTGGTGGAAACCGCATAGCTGGATTCCTTCTTCCGTGCCAATCCTGCAGCGACGTCTTGGCAGCCGTATTGCCCTGGTGACCGAACTCGAATTCGCCGGGCGCTTGCTGGTGGTGTACAACGCGCACCTGGAGAGCCGCAGTATGGGCCGCGTTCAATCTGAGCAGCTAGACGAGATTCTTGCTGATTTGAAGAAATATCCGCCGAACACACCCGCAATCATTGCGGGCGACATGAACAGCAAATACTTCCCGTCCGTTTTCTTGAAGCAACTGCAACAGGAAGGTTTCCAAAGCGCGACGGGAGATCGCATCGAGCGGACTCACGCCATCGCCATGGCGCTCGATTGGATTTTCGCGAGAGGTCCTGTGAAGCTCGAGGCGGGAAAAGTGCGCCGGGATTTGAAAGGCTCGGACCACTATCCCATCTACGCCGAACTCGTCGCGCAGTAGATAGCCTCCAGTGCACTACACAGTCGCGATTGTTCCATCAAATTTCGTAAACGTCAGGCCTTTGAAATCCTCGTTGTACATAGGCTTCTGATCGCGGAGCAGGCGCATCGCAACTTCCTCACCGAGAAGCAGCGAGTTCTTGTAATCCGAACGCCAGTGGACCGCTGCATGAGCCCGTCCCAGACCGATGTTCGCAGCCAATTTATTCATCTCTCCGGCGATGGTCAACTGCCCTGCATCCGTGCCCGTGTAAGGGAGAAGAGTCAACCCGTCGTCGCTCGGCACTACGGGATCGGGTACAACCCAGGTGTCGCCAAAAAAGGCTTTCACAATAGTCGCGCAAGCGCCTGCAACCGTCCCATGGCCCTGTCCATAGGACGGGTGCTGAGGACAGCCTTCGGGAAATGCGTGCGGAAGAAGATAGCTGTTGTTTCTTGCAAAGACAGCTTGAACTGCAGCCGAGTTCAAAATGTCGCTATGGAGTGGATACTCTTTCGCCCCGCTTAATGCGTTGTGAACGCGTCCTCCGAATTCCTCCGGACGCAGGTGACGATGGACAAACCACTTCTGATACCAGACGCACTTTAAGGCCCGGGTGGCCACTTCGGCGACCAGAGCTTTCAAATGAGGAGTCCCGAAGGTTCCGAATCCCTGCTGGGTTTTGGATTGCACGTAAGGATTGCCGGGATTGAAAGGAGCGCCGGCATCGACCAGATATAGACAGGCATTGAAGTATGCCTCAAAAAGCACGTCTACGTGAACGTATTGAGAGATGTCGCGCCCATTCCGGATGTAGCGTCGTTGCGGATCGAAGCGATTCGCCGGAAAGGGTCCCTGGCCATTCTGGACGGCGAGCCAGGATGCGAAATCGGTCATCCAATCCGTGCCGCCCCCGTTTAGAGGCAGCAGGGTTTGGAATTTTTGGATAAGCTGGGCTGCTCCGAACTCGAGGTCTTTATAGAGGAATTGCGAAATGTACGGACCCACGAGATCTCCCGGAAATGAACCACGAAACAGCGTGTTCGGGGTAATTTTGCCGGTATTGGGATCTCTTGGACCGCGAAAATCGGTTAAGCCGTTCAATTCATCCACGGCCTTCTGCGCAGTCGGGTCTGTCTCATATTTGGAAAAGGCCACGTCGCGGAGCAGGGCCTGCCAATACAGTTCAACCGCTTCGCCGGCCTTTTCAGCACTCGCAAACGCCGGCGGAGGCTCGAGGTAGAGAGCGTGCGAATCCGCGCCTTCCAAATCATAGGCGAGACCTGACTGCGGATCCACCAGTGTCGCATTTCCTCCTATCGTGATGTTTTCGAAATCCGCGGGATCGCCGGTCTTCAGGGCGTTGATCAACGTGCCGTATGAGGCCAGGTCTGGTTCGCCTAATGCGTTGTGGACCAAGCCCTTCGAATAGTTCGCGATCTTGCCTGGGTAGAGTTCTTCATCCCCATTGTTGGGGTGATGAGGAATTGGCCTCAAAAACTCTTCGACCGCTGCGGTCTGGCGTTTGTTGAATGCCTCTATGCGGCGCGCTTCTGCGTTTGAGCTGATTCTGATTTCGTCCATGCCTTACCAGGATAGGTGGAGCAGGAAAATGCCGCGTCCGGGGAACGCATCTATACGAAGAGCCGCGTTCTAATATAGGGTGAAGACGGGCTGTCATGAATAAGTACGAATTGCGCGCTGAACAACAAAGGAAGGCGGCGCTGCGCTTTTCCATGATGTTGTGGACGGCGGGCTTGGGCTTGATTGTTGTGGTGCTGACGATTGTAGGCCTCAACAACTCGGCTCCGCGGGGATACTTTTCCAAGACTGCCATCGGACTCGCTGTTTTGCTGTTGCTGTTGCGGCAAATGACGCGCCGGCTGAAAGGCAGGTCACCCCGAGCGGCTCAGCCGGATCCGAAATCGCAGTTGAAGTTGGATTAATCCATAACTTGATCCTTACCCTCCATTCCGGATCTGAAAGAGCACTGTTGCTAAGAGTAATTCTATGAAGGGCATTGTCTTGGCCGGGGGCACAGGAAGCCGTCTATTTCCTCTAACCAAAATCACAAATAAGCATTTATTGCCTATCTTCGATAAGCCCATGATTTATTACCCAATTTTGACACTTGTCGAGGCCGGGATCCAGGATTTACTTATTGTGACCGGCGGCAGAAATTCCGGCGATTTTCTGCGTTTACTCGCAAACGGCAAGGAGTTTGGGCTGAAACACATCAACTACACCTACCAGGAGGGGGAAGGCGGAATCGCGGAGGCCCTCGCGCTTGCCGAACACTTTGCAGAGAGCAGTAAGATCTGCGTGGTGCTCGGCGACAACATCATCGAAGGTTCCATCGCCGAAGCTGTTCGCGAGTTTCAAAGTCAGGACCGCGGCGCCAAGATTCTTCTCAAAGAAGTTCAAGATGCCGAGCGATTCGGCGTGGCTGAGATTAAGGGCGATCGCATCGTAGGCATCGAAGAAAAACCGGCAAAGCCTAAATCTAACTACGCTGTAACGGGAATTTACATGTATGACAACACGGTGTTCGATAAAACGCGGACTCTCAAGCCATCTGCTAGGGGTGAACTTGAAATTACAGATGTGAATAACGCTTACATCGAAGAAGGCACGATGACCTTCAATTATCTCGAGGGTTGGTGGACAGACGCCGGTACGTTTGACTCCTTGCTCCGAGCAGCCAATCTGGTTCATGAAACCAAGCGCAAGCGGGAGCCCCCGACTGGTTCCGCCCTCGCTCGCGATGCAGCAGGAGTTGAAGAGTGATGGCGACTGGTGCGTTAGGCGTCCTGAAAACAGGAGTTGAAATTGCCGTTCCGGCCGCTGAGCCGGGAATCGGTAAAGTGATCCTATCTCCCAAAAGCAGCGATCTCATCGCGGACGTTCAGGTGAATCCGTTTCCTGTATGGCCGGATGATCGAGGGTATTTCCTCGAAGTAGCGCGTCTTGGGCAAGGACTGGTTAGCGAATTTCCCTTTGGGACAACGCAAGTATCGACTGCTTTGAATTATCCCGGAATTATCAAGGCGTTTCACTATCACAAATTGCAAACGGATTACTGGGTAGCCGCAGCGGGCCTCCTCCAGGTCGCCTTAGTCGACCTGCGCCTCGGATCGAGGACCCACGGGCTTAAGAATACCTTCTATGTTGGCGCTCTACGGCCTTGGCAGCTGCTGATACCGCCTGGGGTGGGGCACGGTTACAAAGTTATTGGCGAGCAACCCTCCGTCTTGGTGTATGTTACGGATCGCACTTACGATCCCAGCGACGAAGGGCGCATC
>JAFASD010000390.1 GCA_019244945.1 Acidobacteriaceae bacterium
ATGAAATACATCTTCCTGGTTCTTGTAAGCCTCTGTTTAGCTAGCGCTGCATGGGCTCAAGAGGGATCGATCACCGGTTCGGTGCGTGACAGCACGGGAGCCGTCATTCCCAATGCAAACGTCACCGTCACCAATATCCAGCAAGGATTCGTTCGAACAGTAACAACTAACAACACCGGCGAATACCTTGTTCCCGGACTTCCAGCGGGCCTCTATAACATCGCAATTAAGGCGCCGGGATTCGATGAATACCTGGTGAAAGATCTCATATTACGCGTGGCGGAGAAAGCTCGCGCGGATGCTGCCCTGACACTCGGCCAAGTGAGCACGGAGGTAACCGTTGCGGGCGCGAACGTCGCGCAGGTGCAGACGGAATCCGCCGAGCTATCAGGCGTCGTCACCAACAAGCAGATCAATCAGCTGGTTCTCAACGGCCGTAACTTTACTCAATTGATCACCCTCATTCCGGGCGTGAGCAATCAGACCAATCAGGACGAAGGAACTGTCGGCGTGAACGGCAGTGTCTTGTTTAGCGTGAATGGCGGCCGCACCGAGTACAACAACTGGGAGCTCGATGGCGGCGACAACATGGATAACGGCAGCAACGGAACTTTGAACACTTACCCGAACCCCGACGCCGTTGCCGAAGTAAAAGTCTTGACCTCAAATTACGGCGCGCAGTACGGGAGAAACGGCTCGGCGACCATTGAGACCATCACGAAGTCCGGAACCCGTGATTTCCATGGCGATGTTTTCGAATTCGTTCGCAACGATGATTTCAACGCCAGAAACTTCTTCCAAACTACCCGCCCCGAGTATAGGAAGAACGACTACGGCTACACTCTCGGTGGACCGGTCTTCATACCGAAGCTGTACAATACCAACCGCCAGAAAACATTCTTCTTCTTCTCCGAAGAATGGCGCAAGGATCTCGTTCCCGGTCAAACTTTTAACCAGCAGGTGCCCTCCAACGACGAGCGCGGCGGCAATTTTTCGGATGTTTGCCCCTCGGCCGGCAGCGCTGTTAATACGACTACTTACCCGAATTGCCCAGTGAATCCGGCTACCGGTTCTTACTTTCCGAATAATCAAGTGCCGGTGACCTCTCAGGCGCAAACATTACTGAAGCTGATCCCCGCTCCGACGGTTGGATCTGGAGCGCAATCGTTCTTTAACGCTGCTCCTGCTCAAGCGACAAATTGGCGGGAAGAGTTGGCGCGGGTCGATGAAAACATCACGGAGAAAGAACGGTTCTTTTACCGCTTTATTCACGACTCGTGGGGTACGGTCACTCCGACACCGCTTTGGGGAAATTTAACCGGCAGCTTCCCAACCGTCGAAACCAGTTTCGTGGGTCCCGGCGTGAGCATGGTGGCGAATCTCACCTCCACGCTCTCTCCTTCGCTGGTGAATGAGTTCATGTTTAGCTACACCACTGATCACATCTTCCTGAATGCGATTGGCCCCGTGCAGCGCCCCAGCGATTTCCAGATGCCCGGTATTTTCAACAATGGATTCCGCGGCCTGCTGCCCAACGTGCAGATCGAAAATACAGCGGAATATGGCGGAGGATTCAGCGCACCCACTGGCTATTTCCCTTGGAATAACGCTAACCCGACCTTCACTTACAAGGACAACATCACCAAAATCCTCGGCGCGCACAATCTTTTCACTGGCGTCTATTTCGTCGCGGCGCAAAAAAATGAAGATAACTCGAATTTTCAAGACGCGCAGGGCACTTTGACCTTCAATGGAACCGCTTCCGGAAGCACTGGAAATGGATTTGCCGATTTCCTCATCGGTGATATCTACTCGTTTGATCAAACCAACTTAGTCACGAAATATTACAACCGATATAAGATCGTCGAACCTTACATTCAGGATGATTGGCACGTTACAAGAAAGTTAACTCTGAACTTGGGTCTGCGCATCAGCTTGTTCGGCACTTATCGCGAGAAGTACAAACAAGCTTACAATTGGGTGCCGAACGTTTACAATCCAGCCGATGCACCCGTATACGGGCCGAATGGCCTCGTCAGCGGCAATCCCTTCGATGGAATTGTGCAGTGCGGGGTCGGCGGAGTTCCGCGCGGTTGTTTAACCGGTCACCTCTTTAATCCTGCACCGCGCTTCGGTTTCGCTTATGACCCGGTGGGCGACGGAAAAACCTCGATCCGCGGCGGATACGGCATCTTCTTCGAGCACACCAATGGCAACGAGGGCAATACGGAATCCCTTGAAGGCAGCGCACCCCTGGTGCAGAACATCACTGAATACAACATTCCAAGCTATACCGGCATTTTCTCCACCGGCTCCATTTCCGGCCCGCTAAACGAAATCGAAATTCCCACCCGAGCAATCTGGCCCTACGTTCAGCAGTGGAATTTCAGCGTTCAGCGCCAGCTCCCGACGAATACCGTGCTCACGGTTGCATACGCAGGCAGCAAGGGCACGCACCTCACGGATCAAGTCGACTCAAACCAAATTTTTCCCGTACCGGCTTCCCAAAATCCATATCCAGCGGGTCAACCGATCAGCGCTAACGACTGCAGCAGTCTCTCTGTCAACGGCAATCCAGTTACAGGACAAGCCCTCAACAATCTCAACGTGGCGTGCGGCAACGTATCGCCGAATCTCTATCGCCCCTATCAGGGTTTTGGAAACATAACCTACTTAGAGGATGAGGCGAATTCCAATTACAACTCCATGCAGGTTTCCGCACGACGATACGTGGGCCGCTTGCAGTTGAGTCTCGCTTACACTTGGAGTCACGCTATCGACGATTCTTCAGACCGGAGCGATGGCAGTTTTGTAAACTCCTACAATCTCGAAGGTAGTCGCGCCAGCTCGACTTTCGATCAACGTCATCTGTTGAATATCACCTATGTGTACGACCTGCCGTTTTTCACCAGCCGGGGAATGCTTCACTCGCTTTTGGGAGGGTGGCAGTGGTCTGGAATTGTCACATATCAATCCGGCACGCCCTTCAGCGTTACTAACTCCGCCTACGGTGACAACGCCGGAGTTGGTAATAGCCTTGGTTCGGGTTCATATGTGGACGTGATCGGCAACGCATATTCCAAACCCGCCGTCACCCAAGTCGCGGGTATCCTTGGTCCGCTGCTCTATAATCCCGCCGCTTTTGCCGAACCAACCGGACTAACATTCGGCGATGCTGGACGGAATATTTTGAACAGTCCAAGCCGTACAAACTTCGACATGGGTTTATTCAAGCACTTTGCCATATCTGAGAATCGCTCAATCGAGTTCCGCGCGGAAGCCTTCAACGTTTTTAATCACACGCAATGGCTCCCGATGAACATCAACGGCGACACATCAGCAAATGTCTCGGCAAGCTGCTATGCCGGGCCTAACAATTCAGCAGGCGACCCAAGTTGTATTGCCACTCAATCCTTCTTGCATCCGCCGGGCGCGCACAATCCGAGGATTTTGCAACTCGGAATGAAGTTTCTGTTCTGAGAACCACTAGTGCACCAGCGCGAATGCATACAGGGTATCTCCGGCGCCGAGGACTAAGTACTGCCGGCCATCCAGCTCGTAAGTCATTGGACCGTTACTTACTGCCGCCGGCAAATGTATGTGCCAGAGGATTCGCCCTGTTCCGGGATCCCACGCAACAAAATTTCCAGAAGGATCGCCGCTGAATAGGAGCTTGCCCGCGGTCGTCAGGATTCCGGAAACCGCTTGTCCTTTACCTGGAAATTCGTGGCTCCAGCGGATTTTGCCCGTCTGATAGTCGATCGCTTCCAGAACTGCCTGCGACCAGAGATTTCTCCCGCTACCTCCATATCCTTCGGGCCGCTCGTCAGTATCGGTGAGATACCCGATACTGAATCCTTTCAGCGCATTTACGTAGAATAGGCCGAGCTCAGGATCAAAGCTAGGCGCAAACCAGTTGGTCCCTCCGATCGCGCTGATATTGAGCAGCGCCCCATCAGGCTGTGGCTCTTTTTTCTGATTGGGGATTGGCTGCCCCGCGGAATCAGTCCCGTCAGACCAATTCGTTCCCGTAAACGGGGCGCTCACTAAATTTTTTCCGTTCGTCCGATCCAGAACAAAAAAGTAGCCGTTTCTGGCCGCCTGGGCCAGCATCTTTCGTTTCTCGCCATGGAACTCGCCATCGAATAGCACCGGAGTTTCGACGTCGTCCCAATCATGCGTGTCGTGCGGCGATCCCTGGAAATACCAGACCAGCTTGCCCGTGTCCGGATTGAGCGCGACAATCGAACACGTCCAAAGATTGCTGCCCTTCCGCCCTTGCCCGGCGTACACAGGGTTTGGATTACCCGTGCCCCAATACAGCAGGTTCAATTCCGGGTCATAGGTACCGGGGAGCCAAGTCATCCCTCCGCCGTGTCCCATCGCGCCTGCATTCGGCCAGGTTTCCGCTCCAGGTTCGCCCATTTGTGGCTCGGTATTCCAACGCCACTGCAGAGCTCCCGTTTCCGGATCACGAGACTCGAGATAGCCCGGGACATCCATCGCGTCACCACCGACTCCTACAACCACGTGATTGCGAATCACCATCGGCGCCATTGTCGTGAAGTACTGCAGCTTCACATCGGCAATCTGGACTTTCCATCGCTCCGTTCCGTCCTTCGCGTTTAAACAAATGAACCAGCCGTCCGGAGCCAGGAAGTAGAGCCAGTTGCCGTACATACCCACCCCTCGGTTTCCGACTAGATGGCCCCCTTGATCCTTCCATCGGTAATGCCACAGCTCCTCGCCTGTGCGAGCGTCCACTGCCCAGACGTGATCCGGAACCGTGAAGTAAAGAATTCCGTTCACTTCTAACGGGGTGCATTTGATCTGCGTCGGCCCCACGCCTCGCATCGCACCTACATCGGTGCGATACATCCAGGCGATCGCCAGGGAGCCAATATTTGAGGAGTTGATCTGTGAAAGCGCGCTGAAGCGCCGCCCGGAATAGTCGCCATTGTAAGTGCGCCAATCCTGCCCGAAACATACCACCGCCACAAGGGCCGTCACAGTTGCCGCGCTTAGCCACGAAGCATGCTTCATTTCAACGTCACCAAATACGCGAGTAAGTTGTGCATATCGGCGTCTGTGTATTGACTCAGCAATTCGCGATGAGCGCGCAGCGGATCGTCAATCTCAACATTCACCGAATCGCGCGGCCAAGAATGAAAAATCCCCGAAGAATCGTACATCGAAATCGTGAAATCGTCGATTCGCTTCAATGTGCCCGAAACGGTCTGACCTGCCGCGGAAGTAACGGTGACTTTTGAGGGCGGCGGGTCCGCCGGATACAAGAACTGTGCCTGTAAATCTGCCGGCTCGAACTTACCGGCGATGTGCGCGAGATCTCCTGTCGGCGAGTGGCACTGAGTGCAGCGTCCTTTTCCATTGAAATACTCTTGTCCGGCTTTCGCATTGCCCGTTAAGACATTCTGCATCTTGTAGCCAAATCGATTGGCGGCCTGTTCCACCCGGGCGTGCAGGAACTCGGCAATGTCGTAACTCTGTGCATCCGTCAGGCCTGCAAAAGCGGGCATTCCCTTTTCAGGCCGGCCCGTGTGAAGAAAGCGCCCCAGCAGCTCGCCCCTGTCATCGTGAAGCACCAGAGTGGAACGAAGCAGGTCGGGACCTTCAGCGCCTGTCGCATTGTTCCCATGACAAAAACCGCAACTCTGCACGAAAAGCTTTTGGCCGCGCGCTGCAGCTGCGAGATCCGGAACAGGACCCAATCCCAGAAATTCACGGCCGTGCTCCGCTCGATTGCTCTGCGGGCCCGAGTGCTGGGCCTGACCTGTAACTTGCAACGCGCTGGCTACCAACAGCGCAACACAGGAAAACGTGATTCTACTGCGCAGCCCACGCGAGACCATCCGCGCCTTTGCCCGCATCGATCAATTTCTGTACTTTCCAACCCGCTAAATCGATCGCCGCGACTTTGTGACTTACGTTGCAGGAGACGTACGCCACCTGGTTATCCGGTCGCACGAGAATCTCTTGAGGCGCGCTCGGCACATCGACGGTCCGCACAACTTTCAACGCCTCAAGATCCACCACCGCTACTTTGTTTTCGTGCGGGACTGCCACCAGGAGCCACCGTCCGTCCTGTGTGGACGCAGTTCCATAACCAGTACCCGGCAACGGCACCCAAGCCTTTACCTTATTGGTTGCTGTATCGATCACCGCCAATCGCGGCTTAGTTTGATCGGACGTAAAAACCATGCTGTCGTCCTTTGAAATAGAAATTCGC
>JAFASD010000462.1 GCA_019244945.1 Acidobacteriaceae bacterium
TCCCGGCGCGTCCTTCTCATCGATGAATTTCAGTTCCTGATCCGTGTAAACGATCGGCGTGACGTGCTTTGAACCGGATAAATCGAAGAGCACTTCTTTCAAAACCTGGAGCTGATCGGCATCTGCCACGAGCGTTTCGATACCCTCGCGAGATTGAGCCGGGTATGCCGAATCCGCGACAACGATCCAATTCCGGTGACCGTAGAAAGGGATGCGGGATCGGAGGGTCTCAACCCAACTACCTGGGTGATTCAATGGAGGCGCCGCTCGATCCGCGCCTGGACACGTCATTGCTATCGCAAGCAGAAAAATGCTGTACCGGGTGTTCATCATTGCTCTATTAAACCGAATTGAGGCTCTTCGTGTAGAATCAGCAACATTATGGAAAAGACTCCTCAAAACAAGAGCAATCACAGGCGTACAGACCCTGCTTATCATTTCTTTCTACTGCCGGCCGTGCTGCTATTCCTAGTCTGGTCGGTGATTCACCTGGTGCGCCATCCCGGACACGTGCCTATGGTTTTCGTGGGACTCGCCATCATACTGATGGTGATGAGTGCCAAACTACGCAGCTATCCGCTCAAAGTTCAAGATCGCGTGATCCGGCTCGAAGAGCAATTGCGACTATCGCGCTTGCTTCCCGAAGCGCTCCGAGTGCGCATCTCCGAGTTAACCGAGTCGCAATTGATTGCCCTGCGCTTCGCCTCTGATGCGGAGGTGCCCGGATTGGTGGAGCGCGCGCTCAACGAAAGACTCGACCGCAAGCAGATCAAAGCCGCGATTCAGAACTGGCGACCGGATTACTGGCGCGTATGAATTCTTATTTGCTCTGGTTGTGCCTGGTCGTCTGCCTCTCCATTCCAGTCGATGCTCAATCGTTGTCGAATCCCAAGCCCGACGCGCGCTATAAAGCAGATCTGCTGGTAGTAGTCGCTCATCCCGATGACGAAACAGAAATTGGCGCGTATCTCGCGCGAGCGATATTCGATGAGAAAAAACGCGTTGCTGTGGTTTTCGGCAACCGCGGAAATACGGGCGGCAACGCACAGGGTCAGGAGCAAGCTGCTGCTCTTGGGGACATTCGCGAGATAGAGGCACGCCGCGCTCTCGCTCACTTCGGCGTGATGAATGTCTGGTTCCTGAACGGAATCGACACTCCGGGCCAAAACGTTCTAGATTCTCTCGAAATCTGGGATCATGGCAGCTCGTTGGACCGGCTCGTTCGCCTAGTCCGGCTCACTCGCCCGGCGGTCATTGCGACCTGGTTGCCCGATTGGGTAGCCGGTGAGAACCACGGCGATCATCAGGCCGCGGGCGTTCTTGCCACCGAAGCCTTCGATATGGCTGCGGATCCGACAGTTTTCGCGGAACAACTGAGCGTGCCGAAAGATCGCCAGGACATCAACAACCTGACGGAAGGTCTTCACCCCTGGCAACCCGAGAAGCTGTATTACTTCAGCGACGCTGCGCATACTGACTTTCTAAAAGGCAAAGGCCCGGCCTATGTTGCAAAAGAGAATTCGCCGTCGCGGCATGAATCGTATGCGCGGCTTGCTGCCGAAGAATGCGCGTATCACCTGACCCAGGGCGATAGCGGCCAAATGGCGGCGCACTCGCTCGCCACGAACGATCTGCACTATTTCGAGCAGCCGGTGCTCTTTATCTTCGGAAAGTCATACGTCAAATCCGGCGTCACGGACGATCTCTTTGCAGGCATAATTCCAGACGGCATCGCCTATCAGCGCCCGCCCGGTTTTCAGCCCGAGAAAACAAGCGGGCCGGCCATCGAACTTGGCGGATCCTGGAGTTTCTATCGCCAATTCTGGAAGGCGCATGGCCTCGATCATCTGGCCGGTCTCATCGGCCCGGAGATTATGGCAAATTACGCGAGCCGGTTCATCATACCCGTTCTGCTCGAAAATCCGACAGATACTCCGATCAACGTGAATCTCTCTGTCGCTCTGCCGGAGGGCTGGACATTCATGAGCCGACCGGAACCCACATTTTCGGTGCCGTCGCACGAACAGTACTCGTACATATTCGCCGCGAAAACACCGTCGGCGGAAACGTCGGGCTGGAGAACGATTGCGATTGAGGCTACATCCAATCAGCAATCCATCGGACAAATCCACATTCGAGTCGAGCTCGATCACGGCGCCATGCCGCAGGGCCGGTGACTAATCTTGACCGCTAGCAGCTAATCTCGATA
This sequence comes from Acidobacteriaceae bacterium, assembly GCA_019244945.1. Lineage (GTDB taxonomy): Bacteria > Acidobacteriota > Terriglobia > Bryobacterales > Bryobacteraceae > Bog-105. Next base: position 2,210 of record JAFASD010000462.1, read on the forward strand.
GACTTTCGGCAATAGAGGTTTAGTCATGCTCGAATTTCTTCGTCGTGCGTTGGTATTTCCCATCACTTTGCTTTTCACTGCAGTTCTTGTTTCCGCTCAAGCCACCTCCGGCAACATCGCCGGCACTGTAGAGGATGCAACCGGCGCAGCCCTTCCGAACGCGAACATCACCATCGCGGATCTGGATCGCGGAACGGTCTATCATCTTCAGAGCAGCAGCGACGGCAATTTTTCGCAAACCCACCTGCTCGCCGGGCGCTATCAGGTCAAAGTGGAGTCTACCGGGTTCGCGGTGTTCACTGCAAACGCAACGGTAGAAGTGGATGAGACGACTCCCTTGACCGTAAGGCTCACACCGGCAAACGTGCGAACCACGGTGGAGGTTACCGATATAACCCCGCTGCTTACCACCGATCGCGCCGAAATTGCCACTACGCTGACCGGCGGCCAAGTGCAGCAATTGCCTGTGCTCGATCGAAACGTGACCAATCTGCTGCTGGTGATTCCCGGAACGCAACTAAACGTCTGGCAGCATTCGGCTGCCGAGAATCCTCAACAGGGAATCCAGGCGAACATCAATGGCCAGTTCTTCACGGCCAACGGCTTCCTCCTCGATGGAACGGAAAACCAGAGCGCCATTCTGGGTATTGCCGTGATCAATCCGAATATCGATTCGCTTCAGGAGTTCAAGGTCAGCACC
>JAFASD010000514.1 GCA_019244945.1 Acidobacteriaceae bacterium
GCCAGATTCACTTGCAAATCGTTGTTCCAAAAGAATTGCGCGTCAGAAAAGCGCGCCCGCAGGACGCGTTCGTTTCCTTGACGGATGAGTCCATCGGGGTCCCCGTCCGTGTTCGTGATGGCGACAAATTCGGGAGCTAAAGAACCATCGGGATACTGTACCGAGAAATAGCGCTGGTGATGGCGCATGACCGTGGACAGGATTTCCCTAGGGAGCTCCAGGTAAGAGGGATCGAAGCTGCCATCAACAGCCGTTGGGAATTCGGTCAGGTAGACCAGCGTGCGAAGCAGATCGTCATCTCGCTGGACTTCCGGCCCAAGGCTTGCTTCAATAACCCGCTTGCGCTCCGATGCATGGACAATCACGTAATTGTCACGCAAGACGTGCTCGTAATTTTCAATCGTTACCGGCAAAGGTTCTTTGGATCCAAGAATGCGATGGCCGCGAGTTGTATTGCCCGATTTCACACCGGCAATCTCGAAGGGGATCACCTGATCATCAGCGAGCGCGACAATCCAACGAATTGGGCGTATAAAGCGCATGCTACCTTTGCCGGCCCAATACATGGTTTTCGGGAAATGAATACCGGAAATGATCTCGGGGAGTTTTTCACTCAGCATGCCGCTCAATGGCCTGCCTTGGGTGAGTTGGTGAAAGACGAAGCGCTCCCCTTTTGGATCTTGCATGCGGCCCAGCGCTTCGACGATCGTGCCGTGCTTGCGCGCAAATCCCTCCGCAGCTCTCGCGCCCGCGGAAACGTATGGGCCAGGAATAACCGTTTGACTGTCCTGCGCCTTTTCGGACAAATCTCTCGCGAGCAGCATGAGCCGGCGGGGGGTCGCTTCGGTCACGAGCGCTGATCCGCCAAACTCGCCGAAGGTGGCTTGAAAATTTGTTCTCAGGTTTTCGAGCGCCGGTTCGATCATCCAATCGGGAATCTCTTCTGTCCCGATTTCGAGAAGAAAATCGGCCATCAGGCTGCAGCCTTCCCGGAAAACTGCTGCGCTACCCAAGCCTCGGCGACGGCAAGCGCCAGCTTGCGAACACGGGCGATGATGCCTACGCGCTCCGTCACGCTGATCGCGCCGCGAGCATCGAGCAGGTTAAAGACGTGAGAACAACGCAGCACCTGGTCGTAGGCTGCCAGTACGGGAAACCGCTCCTCTTCGGGCGCGTAGCTCGCAAGCAGCTCCGCGCACTCGGCTTCGTGTTCAGAGAATAGGCGCCATAAGCGATCGATATCCGCCATCTCGAAGTTGTATACCGAGAACTGCTGCTCGTCGGCGAGACGCACGTCGCCGTACTTGACTCCGGGCGCCCACTCGATCTCGTATACACTGTCAACGTTCTGCAGGAAGGCAACGATGCGTTCGAGACCGTAGGTAATCTCCGCCGGAACCATCTCCAGATCCATCCCGCCGCATTGCTGGAAATAGGTGAACTGAGTGATCTCGAGGCCGTCCAGCATGACTTGCCAGCCGATGCCCCACGCCCCGAGCGTCGGCGCTTCCCAATTGTCTTCTTCAAACTTGATGTCGTGCTTTCGAAGCTCTATGCCGATGGATTCGAGGCTGCCGAGGTATTGGTCGATGACGTCGTCGGGACTGGGCTTCAGAATCACTTGAAGCTGCTGGTGCTTGTAAAGCCGATTCGGATTTTCCCCGTAGCGCCCATCTGCAGGCCGGCGGCTCGGCTGAACATAAGCGACCTTGTATGGTTTGGGCCCGAGCACGCGCAGAAACGTCTCAGGCGCCATCGTTCCTGCGCCGACTTCCAGATCGTACGGTTCCTGAATGATTGCGCCGCGATCGGCCCAATAGCGCTTCAGTTTGAGAATTGTGTCCTGGAACGAGTCCATTGCGTGTCAGAGACTTTCCAACATCGCCGGAGTCTGAAAGCGGCGCTCGGCGTGCTCTTCCATTTCGCGAATCAGGAAGCGGCGTAGATCGAGGGCCGTTCCTCGATTCCATGCGAGCGCCGGCAGATCGCCAATATGAGCGCGCAGCATCGCACCTGCAAGGTTGCGTGAGGAGGGCGAGAGGTTTCGGTCGGGATGGGTCGCCAAATCGGGCAAGAAGCCGGAGAGACGCGTGGCCCATAAAGAGAAATAAGTAACAGCCGCCCAGACGCAACCGGGCGTTCGTTCGTGCATGTAGCCGAGAATGGCGGCCAAGAGCCGGAAAAACCTCTCGTTGGGCTCATTCGGAGGCAGCATATGCTCGCTGACTTCAGCGATATAGTCGAGCGCTACGCTTGCATCGAAATCAGTCAGCAGATCGAATTGCGATTGCATCAAATCGCACGAATTCAAGTTGACGAGTTCTCGATTCTCTTTTTGCGAATAGGCCAGATTCACTAAGGACAGCCGCTCGAGGCCGGAGCCAAAACTATTCTTGGGCTTTCTGGCGTGCCTCGCCACCCCGCGGAGCTTGCCCTGATCGCGGGTAAAAAAGCTGACGATCAGATCGGACTCGCGGAATGGATAAGTACGAAGAACGTAAGTTTCACTCACCCGGCCGGGCATGGGCCATTGCTGTAGAACTTCAGATTATCAAAGTGGGTGCTGCTCTCGTATGGAACAATAATCGGTTGCGTGTTCTGATCGCGGTTCTATTGGCGGCAAGCCCGGCCATCTGCTTCGCAGCCAGCTCCGATCTGCTGCCCCATTTACTTCTGACGCCACAGCGCCTCAGGCGATTGCAGCGCGATCGCGAGCGCGAAACCATCCGCTGGATGAATTTCGAAACCCGCATCCAATCCACTCACGATTCCTCCGAGCGCGGTTTCGAGTTAGGGCTTTATTACGCTGTCACTCACGACGAAAAGCGCGGCAGAGAAGCCGTTCAGTGGGCGCTTCAAAATCGTTGCAGCCGACGGCAAGTGGCCCTGATTATTGATTGGGCGGGCTCGTTAGCTTCTAGAGAGGAGATCGGTCAATTAGGGAATGCAAACTGTCCACCTTATCCAGCCTCCCAACCGGAGGGGCTGCGCGATACCTTTTTTATGGGCGTCGCTCTCAACCGAATTACCGCGTTAGACGACAGTGCCAAGACGATTTTCTTGAAGTGGATTGAGAGCGGCGGCTTTCAGAATGCGAACCAACTTTACGCGGCATGCGAGTTCCTCGACGGCGTACGCGCCACGCTGCATGCTGAGTTGCGCCACGATGCGCGTCAATTTTTTTCTGATCTGCCGGAAGAGTTTTTGCTCGGTTTGAAACCGGAGGCCGTTGAACATCCGGATTGGATGACGCACATCGCAGCGTTAGCGCTGGTGAGCCTCGACCCCAATCTGCCGGGTTCGCAATATCTGCAAGGGTGGGCGATTGAAGACCGGCAAACGATTCGGGAAGGTCCGGGTGTTGCGTATGAACTGCTGTGGGGCGATCCGTATTTGCCGGGCGTGGGTTATCAGAATCTCGATCCGTGGGTGTACGACGAGGCGGGGCGGCTATTCGCGCGCACGGATTGGAAACCAACTGCGTGTTGGATCGCGATTACAAGAAGCGGGCTCGATCAGGAAAACTGTCCCGCAGGATGGCGCCAAAACCCTGCCACATTCGGGCATATGACATTGATTCCCCTCACGCAGCCTTGCACAATTGTTCCACCCCGCAACAATAACGAAGCGGCGATCATGTGGAATGTGCACCCGCATCAGAGCATTTCTTATCTCGATAAAAAGAGGAAGGAAGCGGCTGAAGCGGATGCAGCCGGGATGTGGCGTTTGCCGGGCAACGTGGAAGGCAAGGTGTGCGCGACACAGTGAGTGAGAAGTTCTGCACCCCTGTTACACTGCGTCTAGCATGATTGCAGCGACACAACTGCGTCCAGGCATGGTGATGAAGTTCAACAACGAGCTTTTCTCCGTCTTCAGCATGGTTCACCGGACGCCTGGTAACCTCCGTGGCTTCGTTCAAGTGAAGATGCGAAGCCTGCGTTCCGGTTCCATGATGGAGCATCGCTTCTCTTCGGAAGACAAGGTGGAGCGGATCGCGCTCGATGAGCACGAGATGGAATACCTGTACGACGACGGCGAATACTTCTACTTCATGAACACGGAAAACTACGAGCAGATGCACCTCACCAAGGACCTGCTCGGCGATGGCGTGTTTTACTTGACGCCTCAGTTGAAGGTCAATGTCGAATTTTACGAAGGCAGGCCGATTAGCGTGGAGTTACCGGCGAGCGTGGAGATGACGGTGATGGAAACGGAGCCGGGTTTGAAGGGCGCGACTGTTTCGAATGTCACGAAACCGGCCAAGATGGAAACCGGTTTGGTGGTCCAGGTGCCGCCTTTCATCAACCAGGGCGAGCGAATCCGAATCAGCACATCAGGCGGAACCTACCAGGAACGCGCCTAGCGCGCGCCCACCGTTACCGCGACTCGCGCGTCGTTAAAAACAGCGACATCCGCGCTGGATCCTGTCGGGAGAGACGCGCCATCGTCCCGAAGTTCCTCGACAATGGTCTGAACGACTTCGCTGAGATTTTTCAGCGCCTCTTCCTGAGTCGAGCCTTGCGTGGCCGCCCCATAACGGCCTAAAGCGGGGCAATAGGCGTGATAACCGCCTTCATCCGGCTCTACTATCACTTTGAACGTGTAGGTTCTCATTTCGTCCAGAAGTAGCTGTGCTGTAGACGCGCATTTCGCCCGTCTTCGCACTGTTTATATTACAAAAGTCTAACTCTTAAACAGAGAGCTCAAATATTTGTAACTTTCGCGCAAGCTGGCAATGGGATCGCCCGGCGTTTGATCCTGTTCCACGAAATACTGCCGCACGCCTGCCCTGTTCGCCTCGGTCAACACGGCCGCGATGTCAATGGATCCATTGCCGACTTCTTTGAACGTCTCGGGCGGCACGCTCTCGTTATATTGCGGCGCCAAACCCCGCGCCTTATCTTTTAAATGCAGAAGGGCGACGCGCCCGGTATACTTCTTTAGCAACTCAACCGGATCATGACCGGCCACGCTGACCCAGAAAATATCCATTTCGAGCGACACGAGGTTTTTCTGAGTTTCGCGCATCAAGACCGCGAGGCCGTAAGTCCCTTCGAGTGATTTGAATTCGAAGGCATGGTTGTGGTAGCACAAGGTCAACCCATTCGCTTTGGCGCGCTCGCCCGATTTGTTCAACATTTCGGCCAAGCTTTTGAAGACGTCCATGCCGCCCCGTTGATCCTGAGGTATGTAAGGCACGACAACATACTCGAAATTGCGCTGCTTCAATTCGGCGAGGGTGCTCTCGAAGCGGCTGCCGCCTTCTTTGAAAATGGCGAGATCGACGTGCACGCTGACGGGCTTCAATTTCGTCTGTTGGAGCGCAGGCCAGATCTGGTCGAGATTGGCGTAAGTGGCTTCGATCTCGGTGTAGCCGATGTCTTGAATGGCCTGCAGAGTTGCGGCCGGATCTTTCGTAATGACGTTTCGAACCGTGTAAAGCTGGACGCCGAGATTGCTTGAGCGGAGCGGTTCTTTCGCAAGAACGGTGCGGCTCAGCGGGACCAGCGCTGCGGCTTGGGAGATAAACACGCGGCGGGAAGTGGCAGACATGTCTTATATAGTATCCAGCGCCGAGAAGCGGGGCACGCGCGAGGCTATAGCTCAAAAATTGAATGCAAGAAACGATTCTCTGACGTCAGGCCGCTTGCTCCGTTGCCCCGAAACGGTTTTTGAGGCTGGAAACGGAAGGACCAGAGCCTTTCAGGTCGTGACTGGGCGGGAATTGGCGATCGGCGTTGGCTTCGGCGAGCCGAATCTTCGTCAGATGCAGATCCTGCTTGCGTTTTTCAGAGGCTTGTTTGCGAGATTCCTCGGCTTCTTTTCTCTTCTGCGATTCAAACCCAATTTCGGCCCTTCTCTTTTCGGCTCGGAGCTTTAGGAGATCGCTCAGGCATTTGTGAAAAGCGCGATCGTTGGTGGTTTGATAGCGCAGCAACAGCTGGAACTGCTTTTCATTTTCGGGAGTCAGAAGAGCGTCCTTTAGAAGAATGTTTTGCAGAGTCATGGCGCGCTGACTGAGCCAGTGGTGCTGCGCGATCTTCTCGACCAGGATGGCTTCGGTGGGGGTGGAGGGCTTATGTTCGAGGCGCAGACTGAGCAGCAGATTGTCGTATACTTCCGCGTTTTCGGATGGAAGAACGTTGAATGCGCCGCAAAAGCCCCAGCGGAAATTGTTGAGGCAGGAAACGGCTTTGCCTTCTTCCGTTTTCGGACCGGTGCTGTGCTGAGCATTGACTTTGTTGGCTGCGATTTGAGCGTTTGTTGACATGAGTTTCGATTCCTAAGGTGAAAAATGGCCGAGATACGGGCGCGCGGTTCGCGCATGTTCGGCTGATCTAAATAGTAGGGGCTGGAAAGCCTGGCGGGAACCCGCGATGACGCGCGATACGAAGCGGGTTTACGGTAAGTTGCTCAAAATTGGGTATGTAGCGGGCGTGGGACGGTGGCGGGAAAGATTTGGAAGGGGTGTGACTCAGTTTTCGGGATTGAGCCTTCGGGCCGACGACCCGTGGATATGGGATGTACTGGAGATGCTGCTTTTCCAACAGAGGCGGCGGGGTTGTCGAAGGAAGAGGTCGCTCGCGTTTTGAAACACGCACCACATCCGCCGGTTCACGGCTTCCCAGGTCTGTGAGGTGTTGCGCCAGAAGCTTGCGCGTAGTGAATCGATTGAGTCTTCCCTGTGAGCGGCGGCCCGCGGTGAATGCTCCCGAACAATCCCTAGAGGACAAGACTGTCGTATTATACGCACCCGAAGTGCTCGATTGCATGTGGTGAAATCATGGCGTCACCGGCGCGGCTACTTCGCGTGCGCATGGCGAGCTGCCGACTTGAAATGATCAGTTGACCCGTGATCCCATGCTGGCGCAACTCGGAAGCTAGTCTCCAGGATCGATTCGTAAATACATTCTGACTAGGGAGGTGCAATTGTTGAAGGATGCTAATCTCCGTCGGCGAGGGCCTAAATCCGCGGCAGATCGACAATGAAGTCGAGAATGATCTTGTTGGCTGCTTCGGGTGCCTCTAACGGCACAAGATGCGCGGCGCCAGCCACTTCGATATGGTGAGCCTTTGGCAAATTTTCTACCATTCGGCGGCTGTGAGGCGACGGCAAAATGGTGTCTTCCTTGCCCGACACGATGAGTGCCGGGACCTGCACGTTATGAAGGGCGTGGAGTGCAGTATCGCGGTCTACCAACACTGATCGAACAGTGTTTATGAGTCCGCGACGGTTCCACGAACGATAGTGTCTGCTAAGTTCAGCTCCGAGTTCTGGGTTGCGTCGGCGGGTCTCGGGTGCAAGTTGCAGTGAAACGATCATGTTGTCAACCATCTTGTCGAGGGCGCTGATCGCGAGCAGTTTGGTGAGAAGGGTGGCTCTTGCCCAGTCAAACGGAGCCGCACTTTCTGCCGTGGTGTTAAATAACGCCATGCCTCGGACACGGCCCGGCGCAAGCAACACGACGCGCGGCGCGACTATGCCACCCCAGGACGTACCGAGCAGAACCACCGGCGTATGAACATTCGCTGCATCCAGCACCTGGAGAGCAGCCTTGGCACACTCGTCCATGGTGAACCCTCGATTGACTCCCCAGCTTTGGCCGTGACCAGGCGGATCTAATGTGAGCGTGCGCAATCCCGCTGTGCGCAATGCGGGAATCTGGTAACGCCACATTGTGTGATCGGTGAAAAGGCTGGGCCAGAGCAGGGCGACGGGTTCGTCGTGGTTGCCTTGATCGTCCACGTATAGATCGCCTAGGATTGTCGGTACGGTTCCCATTGAAGCTATCTAGTCTCCCCTACAGTATATTCACACTGTCAACATTGCAGCCGTGAAACGCCCCTTCCATCACGGCGACCTGCGCAATGCTTTGATCACAGCGGCGAAGGAGCTTATCGAACGCAAAGGCATTGAAGCATTTGCCTTACGCGAAGCGGCTCGAATTGTGGGTGTGTCGGCGAATGCCGCCTATAACCATTTCAAGGATAAAGATGCGCTGCTCAGGGCCGTGGCGTCGAGCGGATTCGCCGAGCTAGCGGCGCAGCGAGAAGAAGCTCGTTCAAAAGCCGCCGCAGATCCATGGAGCCAACTTTCCGTAGGAGCTAAAGTTTACGTTCAATTCGCCGAGGCTCGGCCTAAACTCTTCGATTTGATGTTTGGCCCCTTCGGCGTTGGCTCAGGGGCTGGCAATACAGATGAAACGGAACCTAGCGGCCGTAAGGCGTATCAGCAGCTAAGCAACGCGCTCGATAATCTTGTTTCAAGCGGGAGAGTTGCTCCGCACCGACGCGTCGACGCAGAAAGTACGCTCTGGCCGCTCATACATGGGCTCGCGGTGCTGCGGAGGGTAGGCGCACTGCGCGAACCGTTCGAGGTCTCGTGGGAGCGGATGCTTACATTTACTGCACATGCCTTGGGTCTTGAGCTAGATCCGAAGCTCTCACATGGCGGAGTAGATGACGGTTTTGACGTTTCGTAACCGAAACTCTTCGAGACATGGACAATTTCCGAACACGTTTACAAGGTTCAGCCCAAAAAACAATCGTTCTAAGTCGGCGCAACGACGACTCCGAAACCAAACCGCGCTGCAGACGTGTAGCGCTGATGGCCTAAGAACGAGTGACCACATTTCTGCGCACGGCCGTGCTCGCGTCAGGTTCTCGAAAACAAATTTTGCCACATACGCGATGCCCGCCATCGACCATAAAGGCGTCCCATGGGATCCGGCGTCCCTCAGCTATAGCCGCCGTACCGCTACGGCAGTCATGTCATCGAGGGCTGCCGCCGGGCCGGCGAATGATGATAGTTCCGTCTTGAGCTCTTCGATAAATTCAGCAGCCCCCTGCCGCGGTTCTCTTTTCATCAGCGCGATCAGACGCTCGTCGCCAAATTCTTCATCGCGATCCGAATTGGCGGCTTCCGTGATCCCGTCGCTGAAAAGAAGTAACAACTCCTCCGTATCCAGCCGGCACGCCCTTTCCTCGTACGTTCCGCTGGGGAAGATGCCCAGAACCATGCCCGTCGCTTCCAGCCGTTCTACTTCCTGGTTCTTATGAAGCAGTAGTGGCGGGTTGTGTCCGGCGTTGCAATACCGCATTTCTCCCGTTGCCAAATCAAGCACAGCCACAAACAAAGAAATGAAACAATTATTCGGGCAATTGGCCGCGGTGATCCGATTCAGGCGAGCTACTTGTTTCGCAAGCTCGTCCGGTTTCTCAAACAGCACCTGCATCCGCGCCTGCAAGCTCGACATCAGTAGCGCCGCCGGCATGCCCTTTCCTGAAACATCGGCGATCACGATTGTTATGCGCCCGTCGGCGTAAGGGAGAAAATCGTAGTAATCTCCGCCCACGGTTCGGCATGGCGTGTTGTACACCGCCAGGTCAAAACCGGCTACGTTCGGGGCCTTCACAGGCAGCAGGCTGCGTTGAATTTCTGCGGCTCGCTCGAGTTCCCGATCCAACAATCTTTTCGCTTGCTCCGCCTCTATGAGCCGCGCATGCTCGATACGAATTGCCGCAATGTTCGCCATCACCGTGAGCAGATTCAAATCTTCAACCGTGAATTCGATCAATTGAGGCGAATCGAGATAAATCAAGCCGATCACCTCTTCGCCGGTTTGCAACGGTACGGCCAAAAAACTCCGGATCTGTTGCGCGATGATGCTTTGCTGACGTGCAAAAGCGGCATCCAGGGCGGCGTCACGAACCAGCAACGACGTTGGCTGATGGAGGACGCGATCTCGGACCGTAGTGCTGATCCGAAGATTCTCGCCTCGAATGGCGCGGCTCCTGAGATTGCCGTCGGCTTCGCGTGTCATGACAACGCCGCGCGAAGCTTTCACCGCGTCGAGTGAAAGATCCAGAATCAGTTGGAATAGATCTTCGAGCGATGAATGTCCGGCCAGTTCCCGCCCCGCACGCACCAATGCTCCCAGATGCACGTTCCCGAGCGTTGGCTGTCCAGCCAGGTCTGTGCTTTTTTCTAAAGCCGATTTGAGATCAATGGCTACGGAAGCTGCCGCAAGGTCCGGTTCCGAAACGAACACTACCTCGCGAGTTTTGT
>JAFASD010000020.1 GCA_019244945.1 Acidobacteriaceae bacterium
ATCCTTCATTTACTCGTCAGTCCAGTGCGGACGGCGAACAACTCCGGGAAAAATGTAAGATCGAGAGCCTGTCTCAAGAAACTCGCGCCCGAGGACCCGCCCGTCCCGCTTCGAAAGCCGATAATGCGCTCGACCGTCTTAACGTGCCGGAAACGCCAGAGCTGAAAATATTCCTCGATATCGACGAGCTTCTCGCACATTTCATAGGCGTCCCAGTGCTTTCGCGGATGCTGGTAAATCTCGCGAAACACTTCTACCAGAGCATCGTTTTTGCGGTGAGGCTGCGACCAATCGCGTTCAATGCACTCTTCTGGAATAGCCAAGCCGCGCCTGGCAAGATGCCGCAGAAATTCCTCGTAAAGACTGGGTGACTCCAGTGCAATCTTCAAGTCGCTCTGAATCTCCGCATCGTGCGCAAAGACCGTAAGCGCATCCCAATTTTTATTTCCCAGCAGAAATTCGATTTTGCGGTATTGATACGACTGGAAACCCGAAGCGTGGCCCAGGAATGGACGAAACTCGAGATACTCCGAAGGAGTGAGAGTTTCGAGCACGCCCCATTGCTCGAATAATTGAAGCTGAATCAGCTTGACGCGGGCCAGGATCTTGAAGCAGGGATCGAGTTGGTCTTGCTGGATGTGATGGATGGCCGCGGAGAGCTCATGGATCAACAGTTTCATCCATAATTCCGAAACTTGATGCTGGATGATAAACAGCATCTCGTCGTGATGAGGCGGATCGGATAGCGGTTGTTGCTGGTTCAGCAGACCGCTAAGATGCAGATAACCGCCATAGCTCAGGCGGTCCTTGAAATCCGTCACGATGCCAGATTCCAGAGGACGTCCTTGCTCGCTCATTTGTTGCCGGCAGCGCCCCGCTCCTCTTTCACTTCGTCAGCGGTGACCTGGAATTTAGTCAGTCGGGCGCTTCCAAATGAGGTAGTAATTGCGACATCCGCCGCATCCCGCCCCACTGCCATCAGTACCCGCCCGATGCGGCGCTCATTGAACCTCGCATCGAAAGCCCACCAGCGGTCTTCGAGAAACACCTCAAACCACGCGCTGAAATCCATCGGCGCAGGGTTCGGCGGAACGCCGATATCTCCCAAATATCCTGTCACGTACCGCGCCGGAATGTTCAGCGACCGGCAAAAACTGACTGCGAGATGCTGGAAATCGCGGCACACTCCGAGCCGTTCGGTGTACACATCGAGAGCAGTTTTGGTCGGCCGAGCAAAAGCATAGCCGAACGTCACCTTTTCGTGAACCCAGTCGCAGATGGCTTGCACTCGCTGCCAACCGGGTGAAATGCCGCCAAACAACTCCACGGCGGTGTTCGAAAGCAAATCCACTTCGCAATAGCGGCTGGGAATGAGAAACCGAAGCGTTTCGGGCGGCAATTCTTCTACCGGAACTTCGCGGGCCGTCAGGTTTTGCGCATCCGGCTGACCGGAATCTTCAATCAGCGTCGAATTCCAAAGCCGCAACTTGCCCGGCGGTGCAAGCAAGCGGCAGCAGCGATTACCGAAACTATCGACATATTCCTCAAGCTCTATCGCTGGTTCCGTTCGCAACTCATCAGGTTCGCGCAGATCGTTCAGTCGCGACGCATGAACGTTCAACAGCGCAACAATCGGCACGGTCGCCGGAACTTCAAACTCAATGTCGTATCCTAAGCGAATCAGCATAGTTTTTTGGATTGACTGCCAGTGACGTGCAATCGGGCCGATCAGCTTACGCGGCGTGAGAACTGACGTGGTTCACATCAGCACGTTATCGACAGTTTAGCTGAATGCACCCAGTCTGTGCCGGCCAGCTTTGAAGACTTGCAAAAATAAAGCTTCAGCGGAGCAACAGGACGGACATGACGTATTGTTTGGGCATTGTGACCAACGAAGGTCTGGTGATGGCTTCAGACTCGCGTTCCAATGCGGGGTTCGATCAGGTGAACGTTTGCCGGAAGATGCACTGTTTTGTGCAACCGGGCGAGCGGGTCTTCATTATCCTTTCGAGCGGAAGCCTTTCCATTAGCCAATCCGTGTTGACGCTCTTGCGTGGCGATTTCGATTCGGGCGAGGGATTGGCCAAGGCGGAATCGCTGTATAGCGCGGCGAGAATGGTCGGAGATTGCATTCGCAAGGTTTCCGACATAGATCGCGCCGCGCTCGAACGCGACCAGTTTACGTTTAACGTCCACCTCTTGCTCGGGGGGCAGGTTCGAGGGGAGGCGCCCAGTCTCTATCTCATCTATCCGCAGGGGAATCCGCTCCGATCTACCGAGGATTCGCCCTACCTCCAACTGGGCGAATGCAAGTACGGCCGCCCGATTCTCGATCGAGGAGTACATTCCGGAACTTCGTTGGAGGTAGCGGCCAAATACGCGCTGCTCTCGCTCGATGCCACGATGCGCTCCAACGTAACTGTCGGGCCTCCGATCGAAATTGTGCTTTACCCGAAAGATAGTTTTGAGCTGACCCGCTACCGCCGTTTCAACGGCGCGGACCAGGATTTGAACACCATCCATTCTGCGTGGGAACAGTCATTACGAAGGGCCGTCGAGCAGCTTCCGCAAATCGAGTTTAGAAGTCCGCCGCCCGAATTTTCAGCTTGAAGCGTGTATGGCGACACTATCCCCCCTTAGAGAGCGCAGTGTTCCGGCGCTCTTCTCTGAATACGAGATCGGCGCCGCGTACGATGAGATGTTCCGCGCCAGAGCGCAGCCGCGTGCTCATTACCGGCCTCTCTACACCAGGCTTTCGAATCTCCCCGCCGAAGAGTTGCAGCGAAGCAAACAGGAAGCGGACCCTTCATTTTTTAATCAGGGAATCACGTTTACTGTCTACGGCCGCAAAGAAGGAACGGAGCGGATTTTCCCGCATGACTTGTTGCCGCGAATCATCACCAGTGCGGAGTGGGACACGATTGAGCGCGGGCTGACACAGCGGATAACCGCGCTGAATTTATTCCTGAAGGATGTTTACCACGAGCGCCGAATTTTGAGAGACGGCGCAATACCCGGCGAGATTATCTACACCTGCAAACACTTCCGCCGGCAGATGCGGGGTATCAAGATTCCGCGTGACGTCTATGTCAGCGTCTGCGGAACCGATCTGATCCGTTTGCCGGACGGCAAATTCGTGGTGCTCGAGGACAATCTCCGCGTGCCCAGCGGCGTCTCCTACATGCTGACAAGTCGCAGGGTCATGAAGCAGACCTTCCCGGCGCTGTTCCGAAAATGTGGCGTCCGGCCGATCGAGCAATACAGCCAGATTCTGCTTTCGACACTGCGCTCCCTCGCTCCGGAGGGACGCTCCAATCCGACAATCGTTCTGCTGACGCCGGGCGTTTACAATTCCGCGTATTTCGAGCATGCCTACCTCGCGCGCCAAATGGGAATCGAGTTGGTCGAAGGCCGCGACTTGGTAGTGCACGACAACCTGGTTTACATGCGGACTACATCGGGCTTGCAGCGGGTCGATGTCATCTATCGCCGCGTCGACGACGATTTCCTGGATCCGTTGGCGTTTCGCCCGGATTCGGCGCTCGGATCGGCTGGCCTGTTCAACGCGTACCGTGCAGGCAACGTTGTCCTCGCAAATGCGCTCGGTACCGGCGTGGCGGATGACAAAGCGATTTATGCATACGTGCCCAAGATCATTCGATACTACCTCGGCGAAGATCCGATTCTAGAGAACGTCGAGACTCTCTTGATGAACGATGCTCTCGCACGCCAGCACGTCTGCGAGAACCTCGATAAGTATGTCGTGAAGGCGGTGGGTGAATCCGGAGGGTACGGGATGCTCATCGGTCCGCACAGCTCGACCGAACAACAGAACGCGTTCCGCGACAGGATTCTGGAGGAGCCGAGAAACTACATCGCGCAACCCACTCTGGCGCTGTCCACGGCGCCTTGTTTCACTGACGATGGCCGCATCGAGCCACGCCATGTGGACCTCCGTCCCTACGTGCTGTTCGGCGAAAAAGTGACGATCGTTCCGGGCGGTCTGACGAGAGTCGCTTTGCGAAAAGGTTCTCTTGTGGTGAATTCATCGCAGGGCGGGGGATCGAAAGACACCTGGGTCTTGGAGAGTTGAGGC
>JAFASD010000022.1 GCA_019244945.1 Acidobacteriaceae bacterium
GCCGTTCGCGAGAGTCACGCTCAGGCTCACGCTATTCGAATTCTTTTGGATGTTCTCGGCTTTTGCTCCAGTCTCGCATCGGATCCCGGCTTTTTTAAAATGCTTCTCCAACTCCTTCGAAACTTCTTCATCTTCCACCGGCACCAGGCGCGGCAGCATCTCGAGAATTGTGACCTTAGATCCGAACCGATTAAAAATCGATGCAAATTCGACCCCCACCGCGCCCGCGCCGATAATACCCAGCGTCTTCGGAATGGTCTCAATATCCAGGATCTCGATATTCGTCAGAATCAGATTCGAGTCCGGCTGCAGACCCGGCAGCATTCTCGCTTCCGATCCGCTGGCCAAAATAACGTTCTTGGCCTCGACCGTCTGTCCGCCTTTTTCCCCTTTGACCTCCAAACGCCCCCCGCCAAGCAGGCGCGCCTGACCTTAAATCACGTCCACCTTGTTCTTGCGCATCAGAAATTCAATGCCATTGGAGTGTTTCGTGACGATCTTGTTCTTGCGCGCCAGAACCCGCGGATATTGCAGTTGCGGATCCTTGCATTGGATGCCCTGCGCTTCAGGATCTTTGAAGTAATCCCATACATCGGCCGTGTGCAAAAGAGCTTTGGTTGGAATGCAACCCACCAGCAAACACGTTCCCCCGAGTCTGGGCTGTCTTTCTACCAGCGCCGTTTTTAGCCCGTATTGCCCGGCGCGCACCGCCGCTGAGTAGCCGCCAGGACCGCTGCCGATTACCACGACATCGTAAGCCATTTTCGACTCAAGTTTAGCATTCAGCCCTTATTTTTCAGTGATTTCGGCTCCTTACCCGACCGCCCGAAACTTCGCTCGCCGGGTCCACGTATCATTGATTTAGAGCTATGCGTCGGGCCCTTCTCGCGGCACTTCTGTCTTTCCCTGCCCTCCTCACCGCCCAGCAGGCACCCCCACCCAAGCGGGAAGCGCCGCCCGGCGTTCTTCATTCAGTGGCCGTGAAAGGCAACCAGCTTTATTCATCCGCGGACATTATCAAGGAATCCGGCCTCAAAGTCGGACAACGGGTCACTGCCGCCATCCTCGAGCAAGCACGGAAGAAACTCCAGGATACGGAGTTGTTCAACAATGTCGCGGATCAGTACCGCTTTCAAGGGAATCCTCCCGCCTACGATCTAACCTTCGAGATCACTGAAAACCAACAGCTATTCCCTATGCGCTTTGAGCGTCTCGGCGTTTCGGACGATGCGGTGCGCCAGTATCTTCGCGACCACGTGATGCTCTTCTCAGATCGCATCCCCGGGACGGAAGGCGTCCTGCATCGCTACCGAGCCGCGATCCAGGCATTTGTCGACCAGACCAATCCGTCCGTCAAAATAAAAGCTGCCATATCGAACGACGATCCCAAACAGCTCAGCGTGCTCTTCACCCCTGATACGCCGCCCCTGACGATCTCCCAGGTGACAGTCACCGGAAATCAGGCGGTCGATACCGGCGCCATCTTGCGCGCCGTGAACGCAGTCGCCATCGGTGTTCCCTTGTCCGACATGCGTCTTAAAATGATCCTGGACGGCGCCATCAAACCCCTGTATGCAGCCAAAGGTTATGCCGCCGTGAGCTTTCCGAAAGTCGAGACCGAGCCATCCAAGTCCAACTTGGGCGTGATCGTTAAAGTGCAAATCGCAGACGGCCCGATTTTCAAATTTGGAGCGATCCATTTCCACGGCAGCGGCATGGATGAAGAAGAGATTCGTTCGAATATCCCGTTCAAACCCGGCCAGACCTTTGACGCAGAAAAGGTGGACAACTTCCGTCTGGATCTGATGCGCCGCATGAAGCACAACGGACTTCTGGATGCCAACGTCGTCACCGAAGCGAATCCTGACGACAGCCGCCGCGTGGTCAACGTAACCTACAACGTCGTTCCCGGCAGCGTCTACAATTTCCAAACACTCGATATCCAAGGGCTCGATGTCACCACCGAGCCGGTGGTCGCTAAGCTGTGGGGCGAAAAACCCGGCAAACCCTTCAATCCCGACTATCCGGATTTCTTCCTGAAGCGCGTGCAAGAAGAAGGAATTTTCGACAACCTGGCCGACACCCGCTCCGATTACAGCGCCGATGCGAGTACTCACAACGTGACCGTGCACCTGTATTTCAAAGGCGGCGAATCGAAAGCCGAAAAAGCCCGCAAGAAAAAACAAGAAGACGAAAACAAAACCAGCGACGGCACCTGGAGCCCCTGGCCACCGCTGCTGGTGCATTGACGAGCAGATCCCTGCTCAAAGAGACGCGTTTCTGCGAATCAAACGGATGATTTCAGCAGGATTTGGTGAATGCCCTGCCTCCTTTATCGAGTAGATCTGCTCGCCATCGACGAGAACTCTGAACGATCCAGGAGCGCCGGTACGCACTCGAACCGGAATACCAAGTTCACGTTCGACGTTGTTCTTGAGACTCACGGCCTCGCTTTTCAGGTCACTTCAAAAGAAGCAGCGTTTAATCTCGACAACCATGCAATCCGCCCTCAAACACAGAACTCTGATCCGAGTTTACACGTTACCGAACCGCCTTGATCAATAAGGCCGATGGGCTTCAGTGATGCCGCGCCAATTGTCCGTGCGAAAAGGCCCGGCCGGCAGACCTGCGCCGTTAAACAGTGTGGCCGCAGGGTTAGATTGCCAGGCGTAGCGCACGGCTTCCGGCTTGGGGACCGACGACGAAGAGACAACCACGGTATCGCCCTCCACGCGAGCGTCGGCCCAATGCCATTTGTGGTCTTCCCCTGCTACAGAGAATTCTTCCAGTTTTGTCCCTTTGACCACCAAGCCCCCATCCGTGTGACTGAAGTGTAAGCGCATCGCTCCCGGAATCCCTTCGACCGAAACCAGAGTTGGGCCCGAGTAAACCACATGCCCGCCGTAGTAGTTTGCCAGCGCACAGAGCGCGAGACGGTCGCCTACAGGCTGCTTGTCTTGC
>JAFASD010000069.1 GCA_019244945.1 Acidobacteriaceae bacterium
AATGAGGCGCAATCAACCCGCGGCAATCCTTCTCGCGGTTCTGCTGTTTGCTTCCGGAGTCGCGGTCGGCGCCCTGGCCCATCGCTATTACACAGCCACCGCAGTCCGAGCCAGGTCTCCGGAAGGTTCGCGCCAGCACTACATCTCGGAAATGCAATCCAGGCTCAAGCTCACCTCCGCGCAGGTGAGCCAGCTCGAGGCGATTGCCGATGACACCAAAGCCAAATTCAAGGCCATAAGAGATTCTTCCCGTCCCGAAATGCTCAAAATCAAACAGGACCACATCAGCCGCGTCAAAGCGATCCTCACTCCAGAGCAGGTTCCACTTTACGAACAACTCGTAGCCGAGCGCGAGCGGCGCGCAAGAGACCAGGAAGATCACGATGGGCGCGAAGAACAACCACACGGAGGCCCGCACCGCTGAGTAACACCTCGGCGCCCCTGCTGTTGTAGAATTAGTCCGCTTTGATTCGCCCATATCTTCTCACCGCCGCCGCGCTGTCGATATTTCTGCCACGCCTAAACGGGCAGAGCCCCATCACTCCCCAACTCCAGCCGTTCGTCACGATCAGCGATCCCGTCGTCGCGCTCCTTCACGTGCGCATCATTGATGGAATGGGTGGCCCGGAACGAGCCGATCAGACCATCCTCCTCGACCACGGCACAATTTCCTCCGTCGGCGACTTCGCTTCGACTCAGGTTCCGGCCAATGCGCGAAGGATCGAGCTGACCGGCCACACCGTTTACCCGGGCCTCGTCGGAATGCATGAGCACCTGTTCTATCCTGCCTTCTACCCGCCCGGCAGTTTCCCGCTCTACAACGAGCAAGCGTTCAGCGCCCCGCGCCTCTATCTCGCCTCCGGCGTAACCACCATGCGAACCACCGGATCGCTCGAGCCATACACCGACATCAATGTAAGAAGGCTGATCAACGAGGGCAAAATGCCCGGGCCCAACATCGACGTAACCGGACCCTACATTGAAGGACCCGGCGGCTACTCCATCCAGATGCCCTCCATCCAGTCTCCGGACCAGGCCCGCCGTCTCGTCGAGTACTGGGCGCAGGAAGGATCGACATCGTTCAAGGCCTACATGAACATCTCCCACGACGCGCTCGCTGCCGCAATTAAAGCCGCGCACGAACGAGGCATCAAAATCACCGGGCATCTCTGTTCGGTCGGCTTTACCGAAGCCGCCGAACTGGGCATCGACGACCTCGAGCATGGTCTCCTCGTCGACACGGAATTTACACCCGGAAAACAGCGCGACATCTGCCCCGATACTCGCCAGAGCACGGCTTCCATTCAGGACCTCGATCTCAAAGGTCAGGCCGCTCAGAAAATGATTCACGCTCTGGTGGACCATAAAGTCGCGGTTACCTCCACGCTGGCCGTATTCGATGCCATGATCCCTGGCCGGCCGCCACTCGAAGAACGCATGCTGGACGCTATGTCCCCCGAAGCTGCCGAAAGCTATCTGGCTGCCAAGAACCGCGCTGAATCAAACCCAAACGCCCGCAACTTCAGCTGGCTCAAAAAAGAAATGGATTTTGAGCGCGAATTTGTGGCGGCCGGCGGTTTGTTGATCGCCGGTTGTGATCCCACCGGGAACGGCGGCGCGCTCCCCGGCTTCGGCGACCAGCGTAATCTGGAATTATTGGTGGAAGCGGGCTTTAAGCCGGAAGAGGCCATTCGAATTTACACCTACAATGGCGCAACTTACCTCGGCCGCGTCGACCGGATTGGCTCGATTGCGCCCGGTAAGCAAGCGGATTTAATCGTTGTCGAAGGCGATCCGTCGGCGCGCATTGCGGATGTCGAGAAAGTCAAATACGTCTTCAAGGAAGGCATCGCGTACGACCCCGCAAAGCTGATCGAATCTGTTCGAGGTGCGGTAGGAATCCATTAGCAGTGCCGATCACAGCGGAGCAAATCAAGAAACTCGCTCAAGCTTGCGGGTTCGAGCTGGCCGGCATCGCGCCCGCGTTGCCGCTCGACGATTTCGCGCGATTTCAAGACTGGCGCGCCGGGGGCAGGGCCGGCGAAATGGCTTACCTCACAGATCGTCGCGGCGATCTGCGAAGCGATCCGCGCAATCTGCTTCCCAACGCCCAAAGCATCGTCTGTGTGGGCAAGCTGTACAACACCGACGCTCCGCATACGGCCGACATCGCCGATCCTGACCGAGGCTGGATCTCGCGATATGCATGGGGCCGGGATTATCACGACTTGCTGCGCCAGAGTCTCGAGCTGCTGGTCGAGCGCATTGCCGACATGCACGGCGAGCCATTCGAATGGAAGATTTGCGTCGACACCGCGCCGCTCCTCGAGCGCTCCTACGCGCGAGCCGCCGGACTCGGTTGGATCGGAAGAAACACTTGCTTGATCAACCAAGAGCAAGGCTCCTGGTTTTTCTTGGGCGAGCTGCTTCTATCTATACCGCTTGCGCCCGATTCGCCGCCTCCAGACCGTTGCGGAACCTGCCGCCGCTGCATCGATGCCTGCCCCACGGAGGCGCTTGTTCCCGACGGTTGCAATGGATGGACACTCGATTCCCGCCGCTGTGTCTCGTATCTCACGATCGAAAAGCGAGGCGCTCTTCCCGACGACTTGCGCCGCGAAATCGGGAATCATCTTTTCGGCTGCGACATCTGTCAGGATGTATGCCCCTGGAATCGCGACGCTCCGCTAACCAGCGACCAGGCGTTTGCGCCGGCCGAGTTCGCTCCCCATCTCGATGCAGTCGCGCGTCTTACCGAGAAAGAGTTCCGCACACGTTTTCGGCATTCGCCCCTGTGGCGCGCCAAGTACGCCGGATTCATGCGGAACGTTTTCAATGCGATAAGCAATATGGCGGGTATCGAAGAAAGTTCATGCAGTTCAGCAGGCAAGCCATCGCCTTCCTGATGGCGTTCCTGAGTGCGTCACTCTTATACGCGGGCATAGCGCCGACTGTCGAAGACCCACTCACCAATCCGGGATTCGTCCACTTTTACAACAACGAGTTTGACCAGGCGGTGGCCTGGTTCGAGCAAGAACTCAAAACACATTCGGACTCACCAGAGTTGTACAATCACGTCGCCCAGGGCATTCTTTACCGCGAGATGCTTCGCGACGGAGCTCTCGAAAGCCAGCTGGTCAGCGGGAACAATCCCTTTCTGCGGCGTCCGAAGATGGAAATCAGCGCTGCCGATAAAGCCCGTTTCGACACGTGCATCGATCAAACGCTAAAGCTGACGAGCGCCGCGCTCGCCAAAGATCCCCACGATATAGCCGCCCTGTATGCCCAGGGAGTGGCGCATGGGCTCCGCGCCAATTACCTGTTCCTGGTCGAGAAGGCCTGGGTCGAGGCACTCCGCGAAGCCACCGCTGCACGCAAGGCCGATCAAGAGATTGTCTCGATTGATCCAAGCTTCATCGACGCTCGCCTCCTCCTGGGTCTGAACCAGTACGTTGTCGGTGCGCTTCCGTTCTACATGCGAGCGCTCGGCTTTCTCGGGGGTTTCCATGGCGATAAAGAAGCCGGCATCCGCGAGTTGGAGTTGGTTGCCAAAAGCGGAGTCATGAATCGCTACGACGCCGAAGTGCTCCTGGCCGCCATTTACAGGAGAGAGCGCAAAGCTCAACAAGCGATCCCGTTACTGAAGGATTTGGCCGAGAGATTCCCCCGTAACTACCTGCTGCGTTTCGAGCAGGTCCAGATGTACAGCGACCTCGGCAATAAGAATTCGGCTCTTCAAGTCTTGGCCGAAATCGATGACCTGCGCACGCGCGGAGCACCGGGATATGCGGACCTCCCTCTCGAAAAAATCAAATATCTGAAAGGAAACTTATTGTTTTGGTACGGCGATCTCGATCCTGCCTTGACGGATTTAAAGGAAGCCACTCGAAACGCCGATAAACTGGATTTGAACACCGCTGTTTTGGCTTGGCTACGCATAGGCCAGACCTATGACTTGCAGGGCAACCATCAACAAGCCATAGGAGCCTACCGGGAAACTATGAAAACCGCTCCCAAATCTCAAGCTGCAACCGAAGCTAGCACCTACATCTCCAATCCTTACCGGCGTAAGAGGTCGACCGGGTAGAGACCCAAAAGAGATACAGTAATAAATCAATGCAGCCCCTCGCCCAACTCGAGCCCGGCACTCCGAAAGATGTTCTCTACCAGCAGCTCTGCCAGCAGTTACAGGAACTCTTGGGAGAAGAGCAGAATTTCATCGCCAATGCGGCAAACACTTCCGCACTGCTGTTTCACCTGCTGCCGGACGTAAACTGGGCCGGCTTCTACATCGCCGATGGTCAGGATCTCGTGCTCGGTCCGTTCCAAGGAAAGCCGGCCTGTGTTCGTATTCCTTTCGGAAAAGGTGTTTGCGGCGCCGCCGCAGCCCAACGGCGCACCGTGGTCGTTCCAGATGTAACTAAGTTCGATGGCCATATTTTCTGCGACGTCTCCTCTCAATCGGAAATCGTGGTCCCGCTCCTCAATTGGGGCAAGCTGCTAGGCGTCTTGGATGTCGATAGCGCAACTATCAATCGTTTCGACGAAGATGATAAAGAAGGCATGGAATCGCTCGTCTCGGTATTCCTCGCATCACAAACGACAAACGATTTGCCCGATCTCAACGGAGAAGCGGCACTCAGTTAGTCCCGCGCCACGCTCCTCCCACTACACTGAGACTTGGCGACCTTTACTACTCCGCCTCCTGATCTGGACACGTTAGCGATTCGTGCGCGGCAGCTCGCAGCCATGGGCCAGCTGCACGCAGCTCGTGAGCACTGGGCTGCCGCGCTAAAATTCGTGCCGCCGGACTCTGCGCAAGCTCGCGCAATCGCCCGCGAGATCGCCAAACTCGATGAAAAGCTCTCGCCCGCGCCGCGCAAAACGGACTGGAAGAAGCGCCTCGGCCCCTTGGGCGTTTTGATTGCGGCTCTTGCGAAGTATAAGACGGTCGCGCTGCTTTTTCTAACCAAGGCCAAATTCCTGATTAGCATTCTCGCGTTTGTCGGCCTCTATTGGAGCCTCTTCGGAAAGTGGTTCGCGATTGGACTCACGGCTTCGGTACTCATGCACGAGATGGGTCATTACGTCATGGTCCGGCGATTTGGTTTCGCCGCTGAGTTGCCCATGTTCCTGCCAGGGCTGGGGGCTTATGTGAAATGGAATGGCGCCAATGTCGATCCTAGCGTTCGAGCTCAGATCTCTTTGGCCGGCCCGCTCTTCGGGTTTATCTCCGGCTTAATCGCTTACGGACTCTTTCTCTCGACCGGCCATAACGTCTGGCTCGCGGTTGCGCAGTTCGCCGGTTGGCTCAACCTGCTGAATTTGATTCCCGTATCCATTTTCGATGGAAGTTCCGCGATGAATGCGCTGGGAGCGCAAGGGCGCCTGGCCGTACTCCTGATCAGCTTAGTCCTGTTTTTCATGTTGCAGGAATGGGTCTTCCTGTTTGTTGCCCTCGGGACCGGCTACAGAATTTGGAAGCGCGACTTTCCCGCCGAGCCGCGACAGGGAATCGCATACTATTTCATCGCACTGATTCTGGCGAACGGTTTTTTGAGTTGGTATACGCTGAACCAGGCGCGCACCTTGTTTGCCCGTTAGAGGCATGATTAAGCCGCGATGAACCCAGTACACGTTCTACCGCCCGCCACGTTTATCTGGTCAGGAGCGGTAAAAACATGAAAAAGAAATTGCTTGTCGGAGTTGCTGGTCTGCTACTTGCCAGCTCCTCAATGTTCGCCGGGTGGAGGGTTGGGTTCGGCTTTCGCGGCGGCTATTATGCGCCTCGGTACGGAGCTTACGTCGGAGTCGCGCCTGGATATTATTACGCGCCCGCGCCTTATGCTTACAGCTACGCGGCTCCAGCGCCATATGTCGCGGCTGCGCCATTCTATGGCGCAGTTTGGTTCCCCGGTCGTTGGGGATACGGACCGCGCGGCAGATACTGGGTCCGAGGCTATTGGGGACATCGCCGCTAATCGCGCGCCTGCCCCGAGACCAGGTGGACTGGCCGGGATTGCCCCCGGCCAGCTTGCTGCAATCTGCAGAACACAGCGGAAGAATTCGGGGAGCAAATGCCCTTTGATCTGC
>JAFASD010000297.1 GCA_019244945.1 Acidobacteriaceae bacterium
GTCTAAGGGGCGTTTCCAGAAGACGATGACCGCTGAACCAATAGCTATGAATACAAAAACCGTAAATCCCTCCCCTTTTTGCAATCTCAACTTGGCGACGAATGTGATCAGCGTTTGATAGTTCATAAAAACCCAGATCGCCAGGTAACCGAGGCTGATAATGTCCGAGATATCTTGGGATTGCCTTAGTTACATTAGTCCATTCCGTGAATCCCGCTCCCCACCACTCGTTATTTTCAGGTATTTTGTGATACTGCGGAAGGAAGTAGGCGATGTACCGCACTGGGTAAATATCTGGAATAGTATCCGGCAGCGAAGAAAGTGCCGTATAGTAGCGCCCGCGAGACGTATTGTATTCGTATTGTCTTGCAAATCGGCTCATTTGTTTCGCCTGTGCACTTTCGTACAATTAATATTGTTTTTCTTCAGATCAATTATGATTTTTAACTGTCTTCGACCTCTCTCATGACCTCCAGATTCCACTGTCTGACAATCGCCGGGCAATCCCCGAAGCGGCGAAAAATGTAGTCTAGCATGCCGCGCCGCAGCGTGGCGGTCAGGCCAGACCTTGCCGTCAAAAATTGCAGCAGCGTCAATCTCGTGGGTAGATTCCCCGACATTCTTCGAGCATCCCACCATAATTTGCGCAGGACCAAAATGCGTTGACCTAGAGACAGGTGCTTTTCCGCAAAGAGCAACTTGTTTCGCGTCATGAAATAGGTGTGCAGCGGCGAAGTCCTCGAGCCCAAGGACGCGTAACCTACATGATCGATGATTGCGTCTCGAATCATGATCAACGAGTAACCGGCGTTGGTGGCACGATAACACCAGTCTATCTCGTCGAAGTCTAGAAAGAACCGTTCGTCGAACAGCCCGACTTTTTCAAAATGGGCTCGGTGAGCGAATATCCCTGCTCCCTTGATCCAACAGGTCTCGAACGATTCGTGCAGATCCGTCGGTTGGACCTTATCAGGCGGCGTCCAGGACCAGAAGCCAGTGCCTCTGTCTCGCGTGGTGCCGACGAAACTGTACTGTTGCCTCCCTGTTTCTCTATGAACCGGTCCAAGGATAGGTAGACGTTCGATATTTTTTAAAAGATGCATCATCAGAATTGACAACGTGTCAGGCCTTACAAAGGCATCGTTGTTAAGGAGGAAAACGAATTCGTATCCATCTTCCAGAGCTCGCTGCACGCCCAAATTGTTTCCGCCAGTCCACCCGCCGTTGATATTGGATCGGATGAGGGTCACATCGTGGCCAAGGCCAGAAAGATGGAAAACCGAGTCGTCCTCCGAGGCATTGTCCACCAAAATTAGATGCCAACTGGGCCCAACGCTCGCGCGTAGCGCCTGAAGGCAAGCAAGGGAGTTTTGCCAGCCATTCCAATTGACCGTCACGACAGCTATTTGGGCTCGGTTGGGCTTTACGAAACTGTCAAATGCTTGTCGTGTCTGCATACGCAATAACGCCGTTTGGGGGGAGCGACAGCTCCCATTTCTTGGAGAAGCATCTGGGCGCGAACTATTCGGTCGTGCCCGTAAATGCTCCGCTCGGAGAATTGGGCGCACATGCAGTGGCCCTAAATTTCAATCGACATCGACCTTAAAAGCTAGAGTTGGTTCGTATGACGATGATCGGCAGGCGCACTGGAGAACTTGTGTTGAAAAAAGTCGGCATTAGTGTGCCCGACAAGAGGATCTTAGCGACGCCGGCATGCCATCAGGCGATTTTCACGACGCTCGGCACTATGGCATCTCGCAAATCGCGCAAGTCGAGCCGCCGCACTTCGGCACACGACGGCGCAACCACCGAGCCGTGGTCGGGTGTGTAAGGGTAGCTTCTATTCAGGGCAGGATAATCCACGATCTCGATGGCGACAGCTTGACTGATGTTGTCGACCGTTTCCGTATTATGCGTTCCGATCCAAAACTTGAGCCAGTATACCCCCGGCACCAAGGGTGGCATGTCGATCGAAAGATCGACCCGGTATTTGCCGGGTGTGAAACCAATGAACGGCTGGGTCCTGGGCTCAGCCTGCATGATCGCGCCGAGATTTCGGTCAATAAAGTCGACGGAGATGAACACCGGGCTGTTGGCACCTTCGCAAATGATGTCGCAGCTGCATTCCAGCTTGTGCTTGGGCTGCTCGCCAAGGAGACGCACTTCTATTTTTTCGAACCAGCTCTTGCGCTTGGCAAGTAAAGCCGGACGCATCCAAACCGAGGGCAAGGTAGCCTGCCAGTCAGATGTGTAATCATCGAGCGCTGACGCTACATCCTTTTTCGCGGTCGCCATTCCCGCTCTCAGGACAAATGCGTGAGAGCAAAGACTCCGGACCGCCGCGTGATTATGGCTCACGAACAAGATTGTCCGACCTTCGCGCGAGGCGACATCCTGCATCTTGCCGAGGCACTTCCTCTGGAACTCCGCGTCGCCGACCGCGAGCACCTCATCGATGATCAAGATTTCCGGCTCGAGATGGGCGGCAACCGCAAAGGCAAGACGCACGTACATGCCTGAGGAGTAGCGCTTCACCGGAGTGTCGAGAAATTTCTCGA
>JAFASD010000177.1 GCA_019244945.1 Acidobacteriaceae bacterium
GTCACCATCTAACAGTGGGAACGTACGGTTTCAGCGATCCTTGGGAGATCGATGGCCAGATCATGACAGGCGCCTATGCCGGGCTTACCAACGTGCATACGAATGGCGACGTCAAGGGGACGCTACATGCCGTTGTGCCGGGGGATCCGATCTTTAGTGGTATCGATCTCGCAACACTCACATACTTCCACAACAACAACTTCGCGCATCCGGGTTTGGCCGCGGGGGCCACTCTGCTGGCGGACGATGGCGCTGGAGTTGACATGATCGCCCGCAGCGCTAACGGCGTGATCGACGTGAACCTCTATGCAGGCGGTGTCTCGCCGAATGACCAGGAGTTCTATCAGCTTCTGGCGAATACGCTGACGGCGAGCCCTTCTGCTGTTCCGGAACCCTCGACTATTCTTCTGCTAAGTGCCGGTCTTCTGACGCTTGGAATCCGCAGGCTTCGGCGGAACGGCTAGCTCCCATCGATGGAACGGAGATCGCCGCGATCAACAATCTTGCGTCCTGTTCTTTGACGTTTGGGGCCCCATTTTGTAAAAAACCGCGCACGCGCGCGACCGCTTCCTTGCCCGCGATCTCTTGCACAATCGAGAGCAGCAACGCCCGCGTGCGTTCCGGAAAATAGGCGCATTTTAGCCTTGCAATAGCTTCCGCCGCTTCAGCTCGCGTGAGCACGTTGCGCCGAACTGCGGCACGCAATGCGTATCGCGTGTTGACCAACGGTTCGGACAACGCTTCATATGTGGACGGCGAGTAAGCGAGAGCTACTTCATCATCGGCGTCCAGGATTCCGCTTCGAAATAGCCGGAACACGCGGCCGACCCCAATCATTCCGTATCTGTGCAGTTCGACGGCGCGAAGCGCGCCCATGCTCGATGCCCCATACACTCTGACGCCTCTTTCAAGAAACGGCAGGATCTCTTTGGGCGTGACCGCCAGGTTTTGATAGAACTCGCCATCAATGATTCCGATGGTTTCAGGCTCGAGTGAACGCAACCGCTCCAGATCGCCGCGTTTAATGGGCGGCAGAACCGTGGCGTTCGACAGATTTCTGGCGAGGTCGGGATGAAGACTCGGGCCGGTAAAGAGAAATGTTCGGGACATTCAGCAGGCGTGCTGGCGCCAGAACTGAAGCGCCCGATCTCCAAGCTTGCCCTGATCGATGGACCAAAATTCAAGTCCAGGCACCAGGACGCGCACCACAGGAAAGCTATCCGGCTCCGTAAAATCCACCACGATTGCTCGCTCGATTCCGCGCCGGACGAACCCGGAAAGGATAAATCGAATATCGTCTGCTATGTCGTCGTTCTCGATTGAGACCATTTGCTCGAACGGCCGCTCTATTCCGGCCTGCTGCAGAATCCAACGTCGGGGCTCGATCTTCTGGATGCGTTGGGTGTGCCGGGACGATGATTTCGAAGGAGCATCGGCTGATATTAGATCCTCGCGGACGCCCTGAATGTCAACCACCCGAGATTGCGCCAGTTCGGTCAGGGCCCGCACGACCGCGATCCGGGCATTCGGGTGCGCTCCAATGCCGCTATGCGCTTGCGGAAACCCCGGAACGGAATCATCAGCAACTGAGGCGATCACGCAAGCCACGCCGAAATCGGAAGTAATATCGCGCACCACAGGGGAAAGCCCTGCATTTTGGAATTTGGTGATTAATTCGGAGATGGGAGCGCCGGCATTTTGCAAATCGATTCGCGGGTATACGTCGGGATCGTCCCAACCATCGGCGGCAACTTCCTTGCCGAAGAGTGCCTCTCTTTGAGCATGTGGAATCCACTGGCTACGCAGCTCCGCAAGGGTCCAGGCGTCGCGCTCAATGAGTTCACATAGTGCATGGGCAATCGCTTCTTCAAAGCAGTTTCCGGACGCGAGGCCGTTTGTAGAGTAGGCGACAAAGGGTGAACGGTTTCCGTTGTACATTCGCCCATAGCCAGCCAGACCGGCGGGGATCAGAACTGGTTCATGGGCAAGTAAATCATGTCCCTCCACCCACCAGTAAGGGCGATCTTTGCCGTAGTCTGGCCGAAGCTTGTGATTGAATGAGCGTGGGTCGGCAACAGGCACTTTCCCACGACAGAGATTACGATAGCTCTTCTCAACCACATTTAGTTCGGCGTACAGGGCAGTTTGGCGCTCTATCGCTTCCATCAGGGCACCGGTGAGAGAGTCGACAGGCGCCGCCCCTTTGCCGTTATAAACGGAGATCGCATCGTCGGACTTCGGAACCACCGCCGTATAAACTGGAATTCCTAAGCGGTCCAGGCCCGTGATATTTGCGAGTCGCGTGACGCCCTTTTTCGCTGCGATTGGCGCCGCGCGAACACGAGTTTCTTCAGGGTGAACGGATCGCTCCGACATTGCCGGAGCAAGCTTCCTCACACCCTTAATGCGCCCATATTTGACCATTCGGCGCGTCAGTCCTCGTCGTCGCCTCCGGCCTTCAAGAAGGTGCAGATCGGGGAACCCTTGGGCAACCGTTCTCTGATGAATTTCTCAAGCTGCTCGACAGTAACATCCTTTCTCAGACTCTCAACGGTTTCGCGGCTCGAGGACAAAAACTTCTTGAACGCTCGTTTTTGCTTAGGGCTGAGTGTGCCTACGAAGTTGTGGAGTTTCTCGAGGAGATCGCGAAGATCCGCATCCGTTAATCCAATCTTTCTGAGTAATTCACGGTCAGTCATATCAGCTGCCCCTTTCAGATAAGTCGATTTCTACTTGCGAACTAAATGGGTCCGTTGAAGCAGGAGTTGGAAGCGCGAATCAGCTCGTAGGGAATCGAAATTAGGATCAACGCCCAGCCAAATAGCTTCCTCATCGTGGTCTTCATATGCGGCCTGCAGGTCATCAATTGCGTCATTGCTTCGCCCAAGGCTTATATGGGCCAGAGCAAGATAATACCACCATGCGGTTTCGGCTCCTATCGAGTAAGCCTGGAAAACCTGCCGGGCTTTCTGCATCTGGTTTGCGCGGCTGTAAGCCACCACTAATAGTGGTACGCGCAGGTGCGGTGTCACAGTAGCAGGAATCCCTTGAACGGCGGCCAAGGCATCCTCCCATCTTCCTTCCGCCCAGTAATTCATGGCCAGCACATCGCCAACATATCCCAGATCAGCGGAGATCTTGGTGGACTTCTTGAGAAGGGCGATCGAATCGTCATTGCGCCGAGCCATTAGGAGCACCAACGCGTGTGCGTCAACGAACCCCAAATAATCGGGTTCGAGTGCTTCCGCAGCCTTGATCTCCCGAATCGCCTCATCGAACCGACCCAACGCTGTGAGCTCGAGCGCATAATCCTCGTGCGTCTGCGAAAAGTTCGGATTCAACTCTATGGACCTGAGAAAATCCTTCTCCGCTTCGGACCATCGGTAATCAGCCTGCATTTCCACAAACGCGCGCGCCGCGTACGCCTCGGCCAGGGTGCCATCTAATTGCAAAGCCCGTTCAGCTGCGGCTCTGGCTTTCTCCAAAGCATAGGCGGGTTGAACGCCGCCCTGATCGCGCCCGAAGAAGGCCATCAGATTATAAACATCGGCAAGTCCCGCGTAAGCCGGAGCGTAATCGGGATCGCGGGCAATCGCGTCATTGAAATCTCGGATCGCTTCATCGAAATCGGCTTTCGTGCGCTTGTTTCGATGGAAGCGGCCCTTCAAATAATATTGATACGATTCTGAACCCGTCGCGTATTGACGCTTCAATCTCTCCTTCAGAGAACCGCTCAATTTGAGCCGCAGCTCATCCGTTACTTCACTCGAGAACTGCTGAAGAACATCGGCCAGGGAGGACATCTTGCCCGTGTATGCGTTGCCCCAGAGCCGGACTCCCGATTTGACATCGATAAGCTCAGCATCCAGAAAGAGATCCTCGCCGCGGCGGGAAACCGACCCGTCGATGAGGCGATTGACGCCCAATTCGCGACCCGCCTCGCGCGCATCCAGTCTCGGGCTGTCGTATTTCAGTACGGCACCGCGGGCGCTGACGCGCAGCATTGGAATTCGCGATAAGTCATTGATCAGCGATTCGGTGATACCTTCCGTGACATA
This sequence comes from Acidobacteriaceae bacterium, assembly GCA_019244945.1. Classification (GTDB taxonomy): domain Bacteria; phylum Acidobacteriota; class Terriglobia; order Bryobacterales; family Bryobacteraceae; genus Bog-105. The sequence goes on from JAFASD010000177.1 coordinate 4,059, forward strand.
AGCAAGATCGGGATCTCCCGTGCGGTTCTGGAATGGAAGGACCGCGACGGAATCGCTCTGACTTCCCCCCGAATGCAGAAAATAAAACACGGCGATGGAAGCAGCGACAAGAAGAAGCGCGACTGCCCCTGCGACCAGCCATCTAGAAGTGGCGGACTTCGAATTCTCGAACGCTAGGCGGTGCGAACTCGACCGGATGCGCGAGCCGGGCTTGATCCAATCCGCGGTGTCCAGATCCGAAGAGACCAGAGCTGCGGCGATGGCATCGCCGAAGTCTTTCGCGCGCTGGTAGCGGTCTCGCGGATTAACCGAAAGTGCCTTCAATATCGCTTCCTGTGCAATTTCGGGAAGGTCCGGCCTCAGGTCCTTCGGCAGCACCTTGATGCCTTGCAGGTGCTGCAAAATGATGCCGCCCGGAGTGGAGGCGCGGAAGGGGACAATTCCCGTGACCAGCTCATAAGCGAGAACGCCCATCTGGTAGATATCGCTTGCTGCCGATGACTTGCCCTCGAACTGCTCCGGCGCCATATAGCAAGAAGTTCCGGAAATCGTGCTCGTTTTCCACTCGGCTTCCGAAGGCCGGAACGTGGCAATTCCGAAGTCGATTAGCTTGATTCTTTCTTCGCCCTGGCCGTCGGACTGCACCATGATGTTTTCGGGTTTCAAATCGCGATGAAAAATGCCCGCTTCGTGTGCTGCGGTCAACGCTCTGCCGGTCTGTTTCAGAATGTGAGCGACTTGGGCGAGCGGCAGACCTTCTCTCGGGATCAAATGGCGCAGACTGCGGCCTGCGATGTACTGCATCACGAGGAAAGGTCTGCCGTCGGAACGGTGGCCGAAATCAATCACCGACACAATATTCGGGTGATCGACGCGAGCGAGTGCTTCCATCTCGCTCCGAAACTTCTCGACGGACCAGGAGTCGGCGGAACGGCGATCATTCAGAATCTTAATGACCACTTTCCGCGAGGCAACTTCGATGTCGGTGGCCAGATAGGTGATGGCAAAACCGCCACGGCCTAACTCGGGTCCCAGGACGTAGCGGCCTTTGAGCAAGCCTTCGGCTATGCTTTCGGTCGGAGGCAACTGATCGCGATTCCCGACCGGATCGCCGCCGACACTGGACTCGGACGTCGTCTTCGGATCGAGATCCATGAGATGGACCGCAGTGGAAAGAGTGTAGCACGCGGGTGACGGTCGGGTTGTTCAATTCGTTGGAACTTTTTACAGCACATCCAACTTCTGAATCACGAGGACTGACTGAAAAGGCGAGCGGGGCTTCTTGTGCAAACCGAGCGTGCAGCCGGGCAGCCGACCTTTGAGTACAGATCCGATGAGCACAGATTCATTCGTCGGCTTTACGAATCCACTCGGACTTAGTGCATCGATTACATCTGCAATCCGCTCCGGCTGGGGATGCAGGTAGTACGTTTTCATGAAAGCGTCAATGCCCGCAAGCGTTTTCAGATCTGAAGAGTTCTGAGCTATGAGCGATTTCGCGCCGACTGGGAATAGCAGTAGCGCAACCGCCTGAAGTACCCGGACTAACATACATGACCCTTGCTGGCGGCAATTCGTATTTCGACGCCATGCTGGAGTGTGCAGCGAATGGCCGCGCCGAAGATACGCAAGGGAGTTTATCAGCAATTCGACAGCGAAGTCCAGGAGGTTTCGAATTTCAGCTCCTGTATGGTCCACGAGTACTCCGGACGGTCGGAGCTTCCCCTCCTCCTTCGACAATAACGGGTAAACTGTCTTGTCGAAGCCGAGGGGCAAATGATAGATAAACGTATAGAGCTTCCTCAGGGAACACTCGACCTGCTGATTCTAAAGACCCTGAGTCTGGAGACTCAACATGGTTGGGCGATATCCGAGCGAGTCCAGCAGATATCAACTGACGCCCTACAGGTTCGGCAGGGGTCGCTATACCCTGCATTGCACCGGCTGGAGCGCCGTGGTTGGATTAAAGCCCGCTGGAGCACAACGGACAACAATCGTCGTGCGAAGTACTACGAATTGACGCGCGCCGGGAGGAAGCAACTTGATGTTCAGGCCGACACTTGGCGCAGATTGACGCTCGCGGTTGGGCAGATTTTGGATATGGCCTAGGTGATCGCCAGATGTACAGTGACCTGAGACTTCGATTGCGGAACCTGTTCAGACGGCTTTCCGTCGAGCGTGAACTCGACGAAGAGTTGCGGTTTCATCTTGAGAACGAAGTCGAGAAGCTCATGGCGCGTGGACGGACTCGTCCTGAGGCCCTAAGGGAGGCCAATCTCACGCTTGGCGGACTCACCCAGATCAAAGAAGAGTGCCGCCAAGCGCGGGGTGTGGAACTCATTGAGTCAACCATCAAAGATTTTCGATACGCAATCCGCGGATTGTGGCGTAGTCCAGCCTTCGCCCTAACGGTGATCATCACCGTTAGCTTCGGTACAGCAGCGGTGGCGACCGTCTTTACGCTCGCGAACACTCTTCTCTTCCGGCGCCTGGGCGTTGATCATCCAGATCGTATTGTTGTGGTCCAGCCCACCCGCGAGCATGGCCGCTTTCCGGGATCGGCTTCTTACCCCGACTACGTTCATTTTCGCGACCATAGCAAGACGCTTGAGACCCTCGCGGCCGTCTATTCTACGGCCCCGCTGTTTGTGACGGCAAACGGGCATTCACAGGAAATAAATGGCGCAGTCGTGTCGGCGAATTTCTTTCCGCTGCTGGGGATTCGACCGACGCTTGGGCGTTTCTTCCAACGTGACGAAGACGCCGTTCCGAATCGGGATCCTGTCGCCATAATCAGTTTCAATTTCTGGCGCGACTGGTTGAATCTGTCGAGAAACGCCCTGGCTTCTCCGTTGAAGATCAACGGTGTTGCGTTTACCATCATCGGCATTGCTCCGCCTGAGTTCAAGGGTGTGACCGTGAAGCCCGACGAAATTTACATTCCCACCATGATGGCGAGCGCTGGATATCACTGGTGTGAGAACGCGCTGGCAAGCGATTGCACTGTGTTCGACATGATTGCGCGCCTACGCGATGGCCATAACGTGGATCAAGCCCGAGCCGAAATGACCGCGCTTATGCCGCAATCCTGGTCTCGCGCGAAAGATGGTGAAAATTCGGGAGTGACGGCATTCCCGCTGCAAGGCGTGATGGATGTCGAAGAGACACGCGCAACCCGGTCACATTTTGTGAGATTGCTGGCCTATGTCGCTGGTATTTTGCTTCTCATTTGCTGCGCGAATCTGTCCGGCCTCCTTATTGCGCGTAACACTGCGCGGACTCGTGAGCTTGCTATCCGGACATCTCTAGGCGCAGGCCGCTTGCGACTGATCCAGCTGCTAATTACCGAATCGCTCGTGGTGGCCGTTATTGGCGGAGTTCTTGGTACTGGCTTGTCGATCGCGCTGACCCAAGGGCTGAATGCGATGTTCTATTCCGTGGATGTTGAAGGGCATCCCATGTATTACAAGTTCAACCTCGAGCCTCCGGTTCTGCTTGCCGTACTCGCAGTTTCTATCGCGGCGGGTTTTCTGTTCGGAATCCCGCCGGCATTTCGAGCGACGCGTCAAGATACCGCGGAGCGCCTCAAACAGCAATCAACCGCGGTTACCGCCGATTCCCGTGCGGGCGGGTGGCTGGCCGGAGTTCAGGCCGCGATAGCGGTAGCGCTAACTGTTGTCTCCGGTCTCCTCATGTCGAGTGACCATCTCATGATGAATGGCGCAAACTTCGATGTCTCACACGTTGCACTGATGAGACTTCGGCCACACTTGGTCGATTATCGGGCGGAGACAGCACAGCGCTATTTGCGGACCGTAATGGACAAGTTAAATGCTACACGAGGTGTCGAGTCCGCCAGCATGGTGGCTCCAGGCGTCGTGCTTGTGGGAGGAAGTGCACGCGTCTCTCTGCCCAAACTGCGCGACTCGCAGGGGATAACTGTTGGGTATATCGAAGTCGGCCCTCGATATTTTGAGACGCTGCGAACCCCAATACTGCGTGGTCGGGAATTTCAGGAAACCGATACACTGCAATCGCCGATGGTCGCGATGATCAGCAAGGCGCTGGCTGAACAATTCTGGCCCGGAACCTCCGTTATCGGTTCGACAATTATCGTGAATCACGAGGCTCGGCGAGTTGTGGGTGTAGTGGCAGACATCCCACTCCAAAGCCGCCTTGAGCCTCAGCGGCCATACGTGTATGTGCCCTTTTGGCAGAATGCTTCGCAAATGGATGCCCGCCTCTGCGTACGCGTGAAAGGTGATCCCGCGGCGATGCTGCCGCAATTAGTCAGAGTGGCGAATCGAATTGATCCTTCAGTGCCAATTGCCGAGACAATCCCGTTGTCAGTGCAGATGGCCGGCAGTTTAAGCGCGCTCCGAATCACAGCTACATTCGTCAGCTATGGAGCCGCCCTGGCCTTACTGCTGAGCGGCGTTGGCCTCTATGGAGTGCTGGCCTTTTCGGTATCGCGACGAACGCGAGAGATCGGTGTCCGGCTTGCCCTAGGAGCAAAGGTAACCGAGGTGTTCGCCATGCTGATGTCTGAAGGAATGACAGCTGTCTGCGTTGGCGTCGCTATGGGCGTTCCACTTGCGATAGCCGGCTCTCGCCTTGTTCGCCACCTGTTGTACGGGCCCGCCGCGAACGATAGTCGCGTTTACGCCAGCGCCACACTGATGATTGCATCTATTGGACTACTCTCTTGCTGCATTCCGGCGCGGCGCGCGGCACGTTTGGACCCCGCCACTGCACTCAAAGAAGAATAGCTTTAAACTGTTAAACTGTTTCCGAGCGTCTGCTCAAACGGAAACAAACTGGCCTTAAGTTAACGCTTCCTGGCCTTAGCCGTTAGGCCTTAACCGGTTTGTCCACCGCTTTCCACGCTTTCTCATCCCAATACTTCACACGCCCTTCGCGATAGGAATCCACAGAAAGACTAATCAGAATCTGCGCGTGCGCCGCCGTCTCCACGTCCAGGTGCGGCTTCTCGCGCGTACGCATGCATTTCAGGAAATTGCCGATATGCGCCTGCATCATGTCGTACTGCTCAACCGGGATCTTGATCTCTTCCGCTCCGAACTTGTAATCCGGGAAAGGACCGCGTTTCGGACGGACGTTGCTGCCCGGCTCTTCCGGCGGGCGCACCAGTTCTGGACGTACCGTGATATCCGGTGTGGAACTTTCAAACATTCCATGCTCCACCATGATGATGGTCCCTTCATGCCCACGAATCAAACCTGGAATGTGCTGCGAATTCGCCATTGACGAACTCAGCACGAGCGAGTGTCCTTCCGGGTATTCGGCCAGCAAGTGATACGTATCGGGCACTTCGCGATCATTTGTAAATACGTACTTACCGCCGGACGCCATTACTTTCGATGGATACTGCGGCTTGTCCCAACAAATATTCAGCGGAGCCACCACGTGGAAAAACAGATCCGTCGCGATGCCCCCTGAGTAATCCCAATACTTTCTGAATCGGAAGAAGCGATCCGCATCCCACGGCCGCGAAGGCGCAGGACCCAACCAGGTCTTCCAATCAATGTAGTTATCGCCCTTCCCGTCCGGTCCAGCGCCCGGATCAATGGGCCAGTTCCACTCACCCTCAATCGAATTCCGATGATACGAGCCTTGGCTCATAATCATCTTCCCGATCATGCCGTCCGCAATAGCCTTCTTCGCTTTCCACCATTGATCTGCCGACGTCGTTTGCGATCCGACTTGCAACACGCGGTTGGTCTCTCGCACTGTATCGACCAGTTGCTTTGCTTCTTTGATCGTGTGGCACATCGGCTTCTCGAGATAAACGTCTTTGCCGTGATCCATCGCATCAAGCGCGATCCGGGCATGCCAATGGTCCGGCGTGGCCACAATCACAGCATCCACGTCGGGCAGCGCGAGTACTTCCCGGTAATCCGAAAAACCCTTAGCGCTGTACTTTTCCGCCTGTTCGCGTTTGCGCTTTTCGTAAACGTCGCACACGGCCACGATCTGGCAGGCATTGTTGTTCTCCGTGCCGTATCGCGTGAATGATCTCGCGTCATCACTGCCGCGTCCACCGCAACCAATCAGTCCGATATTGATACGGTCATTGGCCCCCAGAACGCGCGAGGGGTTCATCTTGTTGTTCGCCTTCGCAAACGCATGGCTGGCAAGCGCCACGCCAGCGCCCAACGCTCCTGTCTGTTTCAAAAAATCGCGGCGGTCTAATTCGTCTGGCATACAAGAAGTTTACTCCCTCAACGCTACATCCAGGTCAGATCGATCATCCAACAGAATCCATGACTCGACTGACAGAGGCAGGCTGCCATTCCGAAGCAGATCGTCGTGAAACTGCTTCAGGCTGAATTGTTGGCCTTTGCGATCGCGATATTTTCCCAATAGCCGCATAATCTCGAACTTTCCCGTAATGTAAGTCATTTTCTGCGTGGGAT
>JAFASD010000349.1 GCA_019244945.1 Acidobacteriaceae bacterium
GAACGCGAGCGCGAATTATCCATGCTCCTCGCCAAGAAATTCGCGGAAGTTCTGATCGGGCCGGAAATCAGAAAGTGGATTGCGGATCTACCCAGTGTCCGGGAGCAGGGCGTTATTCAGGAGCAGAACAACGAAGCCATTCGTCTGCCTGATAGCGAATGGGCCGCCGATCTCATTCGAAAATGGCTGGATGCGTTCGTTCAAGAGTTTAATGAAGACAATATCGCCGCCGATCTTGATACGGCCGCCAACGAGCTGGAAAGAATCGAGCAGACACTCAAGACCGACGAGTCACGAAGAGCAATGGGATTAAGGAATAAACACTCCGATATCCTTCAGATCAATGGCAGTCTGAAGAAAGCTGATAAGTTAGATGCCGACTTTTCGATGGAGACGCGGCGCGTCTTGCTGTCCCACTTGCTCTGTGAGTACGTTCACCCGGCGAACTCAAAAACACTCAAACAGCTGTTAAACACAAAAGATGAAAACTCATTGTGGCAACGGATTAAGGGTGCGGCATTAATGGAGAGTGCGCTCCACACACAAGCGACCTGATGCGGGACGCGTTATGAAAGTAATCACATGTTTTTCTTATAAGGGCGGGGCGGGCCGCACCACTGCTGCCGGTAACATCGCTACGGCACTAGCCTCTACGAGTTTAAACGGTAACCAACCTCCTCGTAACGTCGCATTAATGGATTTGGACGTCTTTTCAGCGGGCGTACACCGGGTTTTTGAGATATCCAATAAGGAAATCAGGGATCATTACCCCTGTGTCGAAGACTACTTGCGCGATCAGATGGCCCCGCGAAAATATGTCGAACAGGGGGGCCTGACGCTAAAGGACAAGTTATTGGATCGATTCTATAAGGAGAAAGGGGTAAAAGAATCGTGCAACCCAACATTTACACTTTTTCCCTCGAAGGCCGACCCGACGACTAAATTTGTCGTTCAGAAGCAGCACGAGAATATCCTGCTTGAACTTCTGTTGGAACTGGAGAGTCCAAGATACAACTTTGATTACGTCGTTCTTGACGGCGAGTCCGGCACACGGTCGATGGCAGATATTGCCCTTCGGCTCGCTGACGTCATCCTGATTTTCTTTCGACTGACTTGGCAGCACATCGATGGGTCCGTGAATACGGCACGAGAGTGGGAAAAGAGTATCACTAAGCCGTTTCATTTGGTTCCGACTTGTGTTCCGCTGGTCGGCAAGGGCGGAAACGTGTATCTCGAAGATGCACCTGGATTCGACCGGCTGAGAGATCTCACCGAGCTGATTCCTGAAATCTCCGAATTGAACAGCTTCACAAGGGACCATCCGAATGGCGCAGGCTTGTTCTGGCAAGACGGTGCTGGTGCCAACCGGATCTGCGTGCACGAGAGTTTATTACTCAAAGGTGAGGAACGAGTTATCGTCTTTGATCCTGAAATGCGTAAAGATTTTGCTGTAAAAGACTTTTACGCCATCGCGTCCAAGCTCGACGGCAAATACGGTCCAACGGCGGAAAAGAACCAGTAGGAGAAGCGCTGTGGATACCAATGATAATCAGCAGAATGTCTTGTTCGTCGTCATGCACCTGGATCCCAAGGCTCCGAACCCATTCAAGCCGGAGCCCGGCGAGATTGGACATGAGGAAAAACATTACCTCTTAGTCAACGTAGTTGACCCGAAGCATCGTCGAACCAGCGCTCCGGTAAGTGTGATCGAACTGCGCAAAGGCAAGATCGACACCTATAATGGCATTCTTTCACAGTTTAAATGCATTATGGAGCAGTTTCATGACGACGGCGGGTTTATAGCGGAGCCCGCATCTTTCGACGCGAGGAACAAGCGGCGCCTGCAATACGACATCTCGACTATCGGACGATTGATTTACGACCTGTTTCAGCCCGAAGCCGCTGACGATCCGCAAACGTTAACCGCAGGCCTTCATGACAGCGGCCATCATGCAGACCCGGGACAGCCCGTTCGCGACTGGCTGAACCGCATGCTGTCCCACTCGCAGCGACCAGACGAGGCAGTGACAATTGTTACCAACGATTTTAGCATTCCTTGGTTCTGGCTCAAGTGTGCGCAATATGGTTTGTCTCTCTGCGAGGTTTGTTCGTTAGGAATATTGCAACTCCAGGCCAAGGGCCGCGCCGATGAAGTTCATCATGGGCAATCGGACAAATCCAAAAAGTACAAAGCGCTCTTGATTAAAGGCTCCTCCGATCTTGCATTCCTCGAGGAGGAACTAGGCAACATTCAAACCGCTCTGAACGCAAAGCGCAGCCCCAGAACGTTGGACACCGAGATCGCACGCACGAACCGCGACCTCGAGTTAGACGACTACAACGATGAACAGTTGTGCAATGACTTTAGAATCGTCCACTTTAGTGGCCATTACACCAAGGACGGTCTTTTTATCGACGACAAGCGTGTACGCGAGTCTAAGCTTCGCTGTGTCTTGCAAGGATCCCTCCTGATCTTAGACGGATGCAGCAGCGGCCGCGACCTGTCGGCTTGGACCGATGTCGAAACGCTAACTTCGCGGCTTATCAATGACAACGGCGTGCTCGGCTGTATTGTTACAGCCATCCCCGTTAAACACGACCCACTCGCCAGTAAGATTTTCTGGCAGGCGTTTTATTTGCGCCTGCTGAGTGGGGACACTATCGGCAATGCGCTCGTCGCAGCCCGTCTCCAGTTGCGCGAGCACTTTAAGTCAATCGAGTTCGAGAACCCGATGTGGGAGTGCTATCAACTCATAGGAAATCCGGTCGCTCGGCTGTTTGATGCGAGTGCCAAAGCGAATGCCTGACCTACGGTTCTCACGAGCCGCAGCGTCCAAACAGGCGATTCGTATCCGGCAGCTCTATAAAACGTACGACGCACACAAAGAAAAGATTGCCGCCCTTGAGAACTTGAGCTGTGACATCGCAGAGGGTGAATTCGCGGTTATTCTTGGTCCCTCGGGCTGCGGTAAGAGCACTCTCGTCCGGATCATCGCGGGACTCGAACAGCCCTCGTCGGGCACAATCCTGGTGAACGGCTCGCGCGATTCGGCTCCGGGCAAGACCTGCAGCATGGTGTTCCAATCGTATACTTCGTTTCCTTGGTTGAGCGTGCTCGATAACATCGCGTTTGCTATGCGTTACACCTCGACCAAAACGAAGCACGAACGTCGAACGCGCGCCCAGGAGCTTGCCCGAATGGTGGGACTCGAGAACTTCGAAAACGCTTGGATTAATGAGCTCAGCGGCGGGATGAAGCAGCGCGTTTCCATCGCCAGCGCGCTCGCAACGGAATCCAGGATTCTCATCATGGACGAGCCATTTGGCGCATTAGATTCCCAAACCCGTATGGCCATGCAGGAACAGCTGTTGACCATAACCGAAAAGACCGGCAAGACGGTCGTTTTCGTCACGCACGATATCGAAGAAGCGCTCGTACTGGGAGACCGCATTTACGTATGCACGTCACGGCCTGCCCGAATTCTCGCCGAGATGGATGTGGCCTTGCCGCGCCCCCGCACTCCTGAGATGCGAAATCGAAAAATTTTTGTCGAGATGAAGTATGAAATATTCCATCTTCTACGCGATCACGTCTACGCTCAGATTCTGGAGACCCACCGTGCGCGCAGGTGACGGCGCTCGCCGGCGTCTGACGAGTCCGATTTTCCTCGGCGTGCTTCCGTTCGCGGCAGGCGCCGTGGTCTGGACCATCCTGGTTCGGGCCTACCATATAAGCCCGGTATTCCTCCCGCCGTTAGAAAGTGTTCCTGCTGCCCTACGAAGCATGTTTATTGAACAGCGCGTAGCAACCGACATCTTGATCTCTTCTCTCCGCGTCGCGGCGGGCTTCGCAGTTGCCGTGCTGCTGGCAACACCTCTCGGCGTCCTGATGGGCTACAGCTTTCGTATTAGCCAAATCTTTGAACCGGTCGTCGGTTTTATTCGCTATATGCCCGTGCCCGTGTTCATCCCTTTATGCCTGTTGTGGTTCGGAAGCGGCGACCTTGAGAAAGTCATAGTTATTTTCCTAGGTGCCTTTTTTCAGCTGACACTTATGGTGCAAGACGCGGCTGGTGGTGTACGGCAGGATTTTTACGAAGCTGCTGTCATGCTCGGCGCACCGCGTCGCGCTCTGATTTTTCGGATTCTCTGGCCTGCCGCCTTACCGCAAATCTTCGACAGTTACCGCGTGTGTATCGGCTGGGCTTGGACCTATCTAATTGTTGCGGAAATTGTCGGCGCAACCGCCGGAATAGGTTATTATATCATAAAAGCTCAGCGCTATCTTCTCGTATCTCAGATATTTGCGGCCATGGCAATCATCGGACTACTCGGCATGACAACCGATCTTCTGTTCGGGGCAGGGCACAACCTGTTATTCCCCTGGGCTAAGAAGAAAAGATCATTCCTCACTTAAGAGCTTTCGACGGGGTGGGAAAAAGTGAATCGAACCGACGAACTGAAAGACAGTCTGACAAGGCTAGCTGCAAAGTTGCAAAACGTTCCCAGCGGTACTCCAAACTTAGAGAAGATCTCTCAGGCGATCGCCAATTTAAACAGCCCGGAACTCGACGAAACGAATTTTGCACAGCGTCTGAAAGAGCTCGCCGAAGCTGTTATCGACGCCCGAACTAGCTCAACGAATGAATGGATGAAGCAGCTGCCGATTCCGCCTTACGATTTGTGGCTGCCGTTTAAGGCCAAGAATTTGCGCACGAACGATCAATCCGACATCGGCATTGCACGTGCAGTCATTAATCAGGTCCTCGGACGAATCGAGCTTCCGAAGCGCGATCCCGAGCTTGATAAACACCTTGAGCGCTTGTCCAAGGTCCACGGCCGGTCTTAGTTCTGCTTCCAGAACATATGCCCGATTGTGTGTGTGGTGTCCATCGGCTGACGGGATTCGTATTCCAGCCAGATCAGATAGGCTCTAAGCCGGGCGTGATCGAGGCTGATGCCTCGGGGTTCATCGAAGGTTCCATCCAAGCGTTGCTCCGTGGGGGTGCCGGCCCAACGAAACTGAAAGGATATATTTACGAAGGCTACGATCCCAGAAAGCTGAATACCGAGTGGCTGGGGCACCAATGGCTGAGTGCTGAGCTCGCCAGGATGAAGGCTGAGTATAACGACCAGTTTGAGGACACCACGACGGATCGGAACGCACCGAATGAGGCAATGAGCAATTTTCCCGCCTTTCGTTGGGCGCTCGAGCCCGATCCGGGCGCGCCGCCCAGGGACGGGATCGAAGTATTCGTAGGTCCTGATTTTACCGTCGTCCATGAGTTCAGCATTTTGCCGCTGGAGGTCAACACTTCTGGAGTGAGTGCGGCGAGCCGAACCGAATCGCGCTTCGCCGAACCACCCTCGATGGCTTTATTCAGAGGCTCATTCGTTCAGGTCTGTGGACCCGGCGCCTGCACTCCAGACAACTGGCGAAACCAAACATTTGCCGAAGGATTTTGCGAGCTGTGTCCCGAGGGCGTTTATAAGTGTGGCATCAAGGATAATATCGGCCGTAACTACCACGGCTGCATTCTGGTAACTCCACAAGGATCCACCACGCAGGCGTTTAATCAGAACCCTTTTTCTTATTACTTGGACACGAGCCGTTTTCTTAGATCTTTACTCAGCCTGTTTGTCAACCATGCCAAAGTTTCGTACGAAAGTGAATTCTTGGCCTCCAGTATCCGGGTTATTGAGAAACGTCTCACAGAGCTGCGAACCCTCACGAAAAGGTTTCGAACAAGCGCCTCGAGACCTAGACCAGAAACCCTGAAGAAAGAAGTCAGCGTGCTTGAGGAATTGTTCGATTGCGTTCTGCGCGTGGTTCAGACGTGTGCGGATAACCAGGAGCAATTTAAGGAATTCGGGGGTTCCGTTCTGCCAGATAGTGCATGGGTAAGGAAGCAATCCGGAATTCTAAGGGACAAGACACAGATGCTCTCGGCGGCAAAGGATAGGATCGAAGTGTCGTTGGAGGCGGCTCGAAACGACGTGAATCAATGTGGCCCCACACTTTGGCAGCGCCTTACCGATCGGCTGGAGTTCGTCATTAGCTGCGTGCTGCCTCTAGGGGTCGCTGTCGCGATCGATGGAAAACACCCATCCGCAGCATCGTTCTTTATCATTCTTTCTGCAATTCTCGTACTAATAAGATTTCTCACTTGGGATGAACAGAAGCACTGGCCAGGGTTGGCGAAATGGCTGGCTTTTGTTCTAGCTTTCCTCGTCGTCTTCGGTGCGGCAGGTGCCTACGTCTACTTGACTTACCACCATAAGGCCTCCTAAGTTTCCGCCCAATCTATGCCATGTACCGAAGCCACAGCCGTCGAAAGATGTTTACACGAACTTACAACGGCTCTCCCTTTTCGATACTGCCAATGGCTCATCGAAAATCCCGATTACTTCGGCTACGAAGTAATCGCATCTGTTCTCCCCGATGGCGAGACCGGATACGCAGTGGCACACCGAACGGGTGTCATCGGTCAAGTGTTCCGGCAAAAACAGCCGATCTTCTTAGCCGATGCGCGAAAGCACACATTGTACGACGTATATGACCACACGATTTTATGGGAGTTGTGCTTGCCGGTTTTCGCCGGGGCAGAGCTGTGTGGCGTTATCAATTTCGAGGGAACGAAACGTGTCGACGTGAATGAACAACTCTGGTCTACCATCGACACAATCGTCTACAAGAACACGAACTATTGTTTGCCTCGAAATGTGCCGATTCCCAATGCCGCCCACTTCGTCGATACTATCCAACTGGCAGTTCCAGCCAACGGTCGGCAGAACCAGCGTGCCAGCATGACAGCAGTTGGCCATGCCCTTGCGGCCGGAGGCGCCAGTACATTACTGGTCGGCCGGTTTCCAGAACTGCTGGCCGGGCGCTCACCGGATATGGCCCAAGCAGCCGAACAAAAACTTGGCCCCAGCTATTGCTGCTTCGGGGTAGCTGCCAACTTGGACCTCCTTGCCACCGGCTCGTTCACCGAACAAGACATTCTCGACAATCAGATGAACTGGCGTGACATATCTAATGGCAGATATTCTTTCGTTCTTGTACATGTCGCGTAAAGGTCCCGTGCGGTATCCGGTCAAGTCAGCGGCCGATTGCGCATTTTGTCGAAGACTCTACACAAGAGTCATAACCGGGATCTCGGCGGGTGGTGCTACGATCTCTCCCCCATCCATGTGACAGCGATTGGTTGGCTTAAGAAAACCTTCGAAAAATGGACTATCCGAATCGAGGAGTCGAGAATATCCTCGCTGAACGAAAGGCTCGTGAGGCTGCGACGTTCGCATTTTTGCAGGTCGATGAGCATCATGACGCCCCTCTGTGCACGCTGCGAACAGGAGTCCCGTATCTTACGATCCTTGCTGGGTACCCGGCCAACGTGCCGGGGCGTAATAGCCATACAAAACGGGGACGCACTAGGTAGCGGCGATTGCGAGAAGAGTCTCGAAATGGGGAGCGTCCGGCTCGCGATGCACCACGGCGGTACTGATGTTGCGGAAACCGGCTTTTTTGAGGAAACTTTGGAGTTCCAATTCTGTGAAGCCAAGCCACACGTCCGCATACATTTCACGCGCTTCTTCGAAATGATGACGGAGCAGGTCTAGAATCGCGATTCGCCCGCCCGGTTTCAGAATGCGCGAGGCTTCCGTAATCGCCCGCTCGGGATGTGGCGCGTGATGCAAAGATTGGCTGAAAAACGCGAGATCTACTTGAGCGTTGCCGATCGGCACGGATTCCATGTCGCCCAGCCGATATTCGAGATTTTTCACGCCATGTTTGCGCGCGAGCTTCGCGCCGAAATCTACCATCTTTTCCGAATTGTCAATGGCAATGACGCGCTTCGCGCGCTGCGCGAGAAGCTGGGAAAAGGTTCCTTCACCTGCCCCTAAATCAGCGATCAGGAGGGGAGGCATTAAGGCGAGTAAGGCCTCGGCCAAACCTTTCCAGGAGCGTCCGGGCAGATACTCGCGCCCGAAGCGGCCAGCCAGTCCATCGAAGTAAGCTCGCATCTGGTCGCGGCGCTTGCGCAAAACGAGCTTCAGCGCCTCACGGTCCTGTTCCGCATCGGGTATGTCCGCTGCCGCCTGACGGAATAGGTCCATTAACTGGGCGAATAGCTTGCCGTCTTTTCCGCGCGACAATTTCAGGCGGTAGAAGATATTTTTCCCAGTCCGGCGATCTTCAACCAAGCCCGCGTGCTTGAGTTGAGAAAGATGAGTTGAGATCTGGCTCTGGCCTTTTGCCAGAACCTCCTGTATCTCGGCGACGGATAATTCATCACGTTCGAGCAGCAGCAGCAGACGAACCCGGGTGGGATCGGCTAACAACCGCATTGATTTGAGAACCAGCGACATCTTTACTCATCAACATATCAAGATAATTTGATATAATGCTGGGGAGGTTAACCCATGAGCTCCGCACTTCTCAATGAGACTGCTACAGAATACAAAGTCGCCGACCTGGCCTTAGCCGACTGGGGCCGCAAAGAGATATCCGTTGCCGAACACGAGATGCCAGGCCTGATGGCGATTCGGAAGAAATACGCCGCGCAGAGACCGTTGGCCGGCGTAAGGGTCACGGGTTCGCTGCACATGACCATTCAGACGGCGGTGCTGATTGAGACATTGGTCGATTTGGGCGCTGACGTTCGCTGGGCAAGCTGCAATATCTTTTCCACGCAGGACCATGCCGCCGCCGCTATCGCTGCCGCAGGGGTCCCGGTATTCGCCTGGAAGGGTGAAAGCCTGGAGGAGTATTGGTGGTGTACTTACCAGGCCCTTAGCCATCCAAACGGCAAGGGGCCGCAACTGGTGGTTGATGACGGTGGAGATGTTACGCTTCTTATCCACAAGGGTTATGAGCTTGAGGAAGCCAGCGATTGGGTCAACACGCCTTCTTCCAGTCACGAAGAGAAGGTTATTAAAGATCTCCTCAAAAGGATCCACAAAGAAGATCCGCAGCGCTGGCACAACGTCGCGAAAGAATGGCGCGGCGTTTCCGAGGAGACCACTACCGGTGTTCACCGTCTTTACAAAATGCAGGAGGCGGGCAAGCTGCTGGTTCCTGCGATTAACGTAAACGACTCGGTTACGAAATCGAAATTCGACAACCTGTACGGGTGCCGCGAGTCGCTGGCCGATGGCATCAAGCGCGCCACGGACGTTATGGTTGCGGGCAAAGTCGCGGTGATCTGCGGCTACGGAGATGTCGGGAAAGGGTCAGCTCACTCGCTGCGCGGCATGGGCGCGCGCGTGGTTGTTACCGAAATCGATCCGATCAATGCGCTGCAGGCCGCGATGGAGGGATTTGAAGTGACGACCATCGAAGAAACGCTCGGCCGCGGCGATATTTACGTCACTTGCACCGGCAATGTCGACATTCTCACGTTGGAGCACATGCGGTACATGAAGGATCAGGCCATTGTTTGCAATATCGGCCACTTCGACAACGAAATCCAAGTAGACCGTCTGAACGCCGAAGCGGGAGTGGAGCGGATCAACATTAAACCGCAAGTCGATATGTACACTTTCCCTGACGGACACAGTATCTTTCTGCTCGCAGAAGGACGGTTGGTGAATCTCGGCTGCGCGACGGGTCATCCGAGCTTTGTCATGAGCAACAGCTTTTCGAATCAGACGCTGGCTCAGATCGATCTCTGGAAAAATCGCGATACCTACGAGATCGGAGTGTACACGTTACCGAAGAAGCTCGATGAAGAGGTTGCGAGGCTGCACCTGGAGAAAATCGGCGTGAAGCTCACGACGCTAACTCCCAAGCAAGCGGAGTATCTTGGAGTGCCGATCGAAGGTCCTTACAAGGCCGACCATTATCGGTACTAAAAGAAGAGAGTTCTCCGCGCTGCGGGTACTATAGCTGTACAAGGTGTTTTGCATGAGAATCTCTATCGCATTACTGCTGGGTGTTTTTTTCTTGGGCACGGTGATTCAGGCGCAGGCCAAGCCTGCGCCTGAGACTTCCACACATCCAAGACCGCACAAGGTCAAACGGCACAAGGGCAGGAAACACCGAACGAGCTGAAGCGACTTCGCGGCAAGCGACCTATCGAGCAGGAACCCGCTCATAGCTCAGTCGGGCGTCCGTAATCCTTTTGTCTTTCCAGATTCAGCTCCGCGCCCGCCAAAGGTGATTCCATCAAGAACTGGGCCCCGCTTTTTTGCGGTGATTTGATTCTTCGCTCTCCATTTTTCTCTCGGAGCGTCGCCAAGTCATGATCGAGCACTTCCTCCGGGTCTCGGAAGTGTCCGCTGGCAATTTCTGCTTGAATAATCCGTTCTTGTTGAGTTTTCAGTGTGACCGTCACTGTTGCGCTCCATTCCGCTTCCGCATAGAATGCGGGAAAGTACCGACGAATGTCTGCAACTGAAGTTGCGTATTAGATTCAATGAGGCCACGACCGGGCGATCGCAGGCGCTATGTCAATTCAGCTTGGCAAGCGGATCGAGCACTTGCCCTCAACGACTTGTCGGGTCAAAAACATTTAAATCGTATCTTGTTTTGGTGGAGTTTTTGGGGAGCAGATCACAGGGAGTGTCCCAAGGTTGAAGCTTCTCCGAACCGGCCGAAGATGAAGTTTTACGTGCGAGAATGCGCTGCCAGTAGTGATAGGAGTCCATCTGATAAATGAAAACGGCGCGGTGCTCCCCACCATGACCAACCAGATCGCCTTGCGCATCGCCAACACATATTGAGCTTGCGCACCATTTATCGTCCCTCAACGGGATTTTTCCAGATTGCGGTATGGACAGGGTTACCGCTCCATGTCACGTCGCGTGGAAGGCAGACATTTACTGAAAGCGATCTGGGCATCTATATTTCGTGGAAGTCCAGCACGGTGGAGGGATGGGTTCGTACTCCGGCTGAATATTCTGGTAATCACGATCAAGCTCTCGTCTAGCAACAAGCTGCTTTGGTCGAGCGATCACCTCCATAACTTGCTGGCGAGCCAGTAATCGACACTGAACTTTCCCGGACCAGAGCAGATCAACCAGATAAAAAAGAGCACGTACAGGACTTCCGGAAGGTAGAGGAAATCGTCGAGCCAGTTAAGAGGCGAAAGTCCTTTGCGCATTGCGGAAAGGTTGGCGGTCAGGATCGCGACAAGCATATCGACCAATAAAGCCACACAGGCCAAGCTCGAAAGAAACCCCACCGCCAGCAAGAATCCGCCAACGAACTCGACACCCGATACTAAATAAGTCATCAGGCGAGGAAACGGGACTTTGGCCTTTACGAGCGTTTCGTACATAGTTTGCCTTCTGCCGGCGACAAACAATTTGTTTGCTCCGGAGATGGCGAAGAACAGCCCGAGCGAAACGCGTACCAGCAAGATGGCATGTTGTTCCAAACCACTGCTACCCAGCTGCGCAAACTGGACCAACCGTTTCAAATCCACCTCTTGCCCTTCCATCCGGAGGAAGTGGTGTAACGACCCAATGTCACAGAAACTCTTCGGTAACTGTGTTAACCAGGAATTAGGGGGTCTCTGGAGTTAATCTCTGTTCTCGACAATTATGATGCAAACCGCAAATGGCGGTGTCCTCAGCGAATCCTCGTGCCTCGAGATTATATGTCCATCCGTTCGACCCATTGAGCGCGCCATGCGGGAGCGACGAATGGATCCGCAAAGTACTGTGTTTCCCGCGCAACCTTGTCGTCCCTGAACTCCATGATGCTTACGGTGTAGGAGGGTTTACCGTCGTATGTCAGGATGAATTCCGTGATCCAAAGATCACCGTCCCCAATGATTCGTCGGACAGCAAACCGCTTTTTACTCGGCTGACTAGCGCGTTGATTCTGTATGTTGCGTCGACCGCGGGTTCGCTCGCCTGACTGCGGGTATTCCAGCACCGCGTCTTCGTGATAGAGGCGGTGCTCCGTTTCAAAATCGCTGGCATCGGACGCCGCCCAATGCTGATCCAGTGCCGCGCGGCGCTCTTGATCTCGCACTCCAGAATGCTGCTCCTTTGTTTTGTTTGATCGTTCATTTTGAGTCTTCAATTTGACAAGAACCTAAATGCTTTAGAGGAATCGGAGGGTAGACCCGTCAAGTCGCCCTGTTTCTTCGATCATCCTAGAGTCTACATGGCGTCGAAGCATCGAACGCCTAAGTAGTCGAATTGTTGGACAACTAGACTATGCCGGGCAACTTGACAATGGTGCTCAAAACTCATCAACAAGCAATCGGAATTCCCTTCCGAATTTTGTTCGAACCAACCACTCGAGTTAGGGGCGCTGAAAAAGACATTCAACGCACGCGCATCGGAAAAGGCGACCGAGGCTGGCTCGGTCCGAAAGTAAATGCTTGGGCGTTTTGCGCGAACATTCGGCAAGCAACTCTCGCATCACGGAGTTCACGACAAGATAGTTCCCATTGCAAACTCCTATTGGCCGACGGAAGACTTGCCCAACGCTGTTCTGCTCATGTATGCTGATTCCGGGCAGGGCTCGCTGTCCAGTTCCACGACTCGTTCACACTCCAGTCCAAGGCTTTTCTCGCTTGCGAATCGACAGCAATCATTCGATCTGGACCAACTTCGGCAACGAATACTGGCCCGCGGACTACTTCATCGACGCAAAGGGTCGAATCCGTTACCACCACTTCGGCGAAGGTGAATACGAGAAATCCGAGCGCGTCATTAAGACTCTTCTCAAAGAGAGTGGAGCCACTGGACTGGACGAAAGCGTCGTACATATCGCGGCTGACGGTCCGGAGGCGCCACCGAGCGACGATGTGGAATCGACCGAAACCTACGTCGGCTACGCGCGTGCGGAGAACTTCGCATCCCCCGAGCGGATGGCCTCGGATGCTCGAAGGAATTACAGCTCGCCGGCACAACTCGCGCTCAATCAATGGGGACTCAGCGGAGTATGGAAAATCGCCAGCGAGAAAGCCACACTCGCATCGACACACGGAAAGATTCTGTTCCGATTTCACGCCCGCGACGTACATATGGTGCTGGGTCCGCCGAGGAAGGGGGATGTTGTTCGATTCAAGGTGACGATGAATGGGGCGGTACTAGGGGACGACCATGGATCCGATTCCGGCATCGATGGCATGGGCGAAGTTCGAGAGCCGCGCATGTATCAGCTCGT
>JAFASD010000426.1 GCA_019244945.1 Acidobacteriaceae bacterium
CTCGGGTTGCTTTCTTAGTTTTCTAAAGACTCCCTAGCATTTCAGCCGATAAGGGTAAGGGATCGGAAGAAACGACTTGGCACGCAGCAAACGAGTAAGTCAAATTCTAATTGCAGACGCTCATGTATTATTTCGACGCGGCCTGCGGACGCTTCTATCGGCTGAGAGCGACCTCGAGGTTGTAGAAGAAGCCTCGGATTCGGCGGAAGCTCTGGCAAAAGTGCGGACGCTTTCACCGGACGTTCTGGTGATGGATCTGGCCATGGTCGAAGCCGACGGCCAGCACGCGGCTTTTGCGATTCGGCACGCCCAGCCCAAGATCGCTATCCTGTTTCTTACCGATCAGGACAGCCCTGAGCAGCTGGAATTAGCCGTAGAGGCCGGCGGCCGCGGCTACATGCTCAAGAGCAGCACGTCCGCAGAACTGGTCGCTGGAATACGCCAGATCGCTTTTGCCGATGACCAGAATCCAAGAGCGCTGTCGAGGATCGTTCCTGATCTCCGGGCACTCGCCGTTTCTAACGAGGCCTATCCCCGCGCCACGGTCCTTACCTCACGCGAGCAGGAAGTCATGCGCCTTCTGGCCGAAGGTCGCACCGTCCGCGAAGTCGCTTCCGATCTCTCGCTCAGCATCAAGACTATAGAAGCCCACAAACTAAACCTGATGCGGAAGCTCGATATTAATAACCGCGCCAGCCTAATCGAATACGCCATGCAAAGAGGACTCATCGGCCCGCCCGTTGCCACCTAGCTGAGTGGCAGCCGCCCAGCCTGCTACCCTGCCATTGGGAGAGATTGTCAGCGCATGGCGAAATTCTTGTTGGGCGTGGTGGTCGGCGTTGTCGTTGCCATCCTTGGCGTCTTTATCATTGTCCTAGCCATCGGCCGCCTTTTCGCGAGTAAACAGCCCACCATAGCCGCCAACGCCGTTTTGGTCGTCGCTCTCAATGGCGATATACCTGAAGCCGCGCCGGTCGACCTCCAACTGCCCTTCGTCCAACCCCAGAACACGCCGACTGTGCGGGATATTTGGACATCATTGCGCCAGGCCGCTTCCGACAACCGCATCAAAGCAGTTGTGCTGCAACCCCGTGGCGTTATTGCCGGTTGGGGCAAGCTCGAAGAATTGCGCCATGAATTTTCAGAGTTTAAAAAATCAGGCAAACCCCTGTACGCGTTCCTGCAAAATCCTGGCTCTCGAGAGTACTACCTGTCCTCCGTCGCTGACAAAATTTACCTGTTGCCCGACGACTTTCTCGATGTAAAAGGTTTTCGTATCGACGAGCTCTATTTCAAAAACACCCTCGACAAGCTGGGCATTGGCGTTCAGGTCGATCACATCGGGCAGTACAAGGACGCCGGAGACATTTTTACCAGAACCAACATGTCTCCGGAAACCCGTGAAGTCCTCAACCAGGTGCTCGATCAGATATATGGTGATTTCTGTTCAACCATCGCTCAGGCGCGCCATAAGGGACCCGATGACATCAAGACCTTGATAGATACAGGCCCTTTTCTCGCGAGCCAAGCCAAAGCTGTCGGACTTGTTGATGAGCTTGGTTATGAGGATCAGGTCTATTCCGATTTGAAGAAGATCACCCATATCGGAGACTTGAACAAAGTCAACATAAAAACCTATTTCCACGCCGTTCCCGGCAGAGGCGATCGCATCGCCATGCTCGTAGGCGAGGGTGACATTGTGAGCGGGGAACCCGATAACGCGTTCGGTAACGAAGGCATTGTCTCTTCGGGCGGCTTTTCCAAAATCATCCGGCAAGTCAGAAATGATCGCAGCATTAAAGGTGTGATCTTACGTGTCGACTCGCCCGGCGGAGATGCCGTTGCTTCAGACGACATCTTGCACGAACTCAAGCTTCTGAGCGCGGCCAAACCTTTGGTCATTTCCATGTCGGACCTGGCTGCCTCGGGAGGTTATTTCATCTCTATGACGGGTGATCCTGTCGTTTCTTATCCCGATACGATCACCGGCTCCATCGGCGTTCTGTACGTTCGGCCGAACTTCCATGGTTTATACGACAAACTAGGAATCCAGAAAGACACCCTGACACGGGGCAAATTGGCCGACATGGACTCCACCTATGTGCCTTTATCGGATGCCGCTCGCCAGAAGCTTCATGACTTGATCGAGTCGACTTATAAGTCATTCGTCGGCAAAGTCGCAGCTGCGCGAAAAAGAACCTACGATCAAATCGATCCCCTCGCTCAGGGGCGGGTCTGGATGGGCGCGCAAGCCCGCCAGAACGGGCTGGTTGATGATCTTGGCGGGTTGGATCAGGCCATCGCGTTGGTGCGCAAAAGAGCGAAACTCTCCGCAACGGGTGACACAAATCTGGTCGTTTTCCCGCCCCGGCGCACTCTGCTCGATCTGCTGACCAACTCGTCCCCCGACGCGTTTGAAGGAGAGATGGCCGCGCGCAAGCTTCGCAGCGTTCTCCCTGGTCTGCGGCGAACCGATTTGCCCGGCCCTGCTCTACTCCACGGCGGAATGTTACGCATTTTGCCCTATCGGCTCACCATTCAATAACCATCCCGCTGCGCTAACAAAATGCGGCTGTGGAATGGATGCCGTTCCCTCCGAGTGCGTTCTGCATCCGCTCGAGTGCGCTCTTGTGGATTTGAGAAACCCGGCTTTCGTTCACGCCTAGAACCGAGCCAATCTCCTTCATAGTCATATCGCGTTCGTAATATAACCTCACTACCTGCTGATATCGCTCCGGGAGAGTGTTCAAAGCCGAGTTGAGCTTTTCGCGCAGCTCTGAACGGGCGAACACCTGGTCTGGGCACTGGGATACCTCGCACGGAGTTTCCTGTTGGTAGGATTCATCCCGGTCGCTCGCGCGAGCTTGCATGGCCGCGGCCCCCAAGCTGCGAAAATCTACCATCAGTGCCTGCCACCGCTGGGTATTCAGACCCATCGCGCTCGCAATCTCGCTCTCGATAGGTGTTCGCTCGAGCTTCGCTTCCAAATCTCGCGTTACGAGCTCCACTTGTTTATACCGCTTGCGCAAGTCGCGGGAGGCCCAGTCCAACTGCCTTAAACTGTCGAGAATAGCCCCTCGGATCCGATGCTTCGCGTAACAGGCGAAAGCGACTTTCTTGTCGTCACGGTACTTTGTCGCCGCATCGAACAGACCCATCACCCCCGCGTGAATCAGGTCGTTCAGCTCAATATGAACCGGAACCGATTTCTGGATGTGTGCCGCGATCGCGGTCGCCAGCGGCAGATGCTCCAAAATCAATTCGTCGCGGCGTGAACTGCTTTCCGGGGCCGGAGTCTTTGCGATTGCGCGCTTACTTGCTGCAGCGTTCATGGAACACTTCTCTCCTCGCCAACCTGCTTCCTGGCCGGTTTGGCTTCGCCCGGAAAAAAGCATCCGTCGCGCCAGAAGAAAAGAAGGATTCGTAAGCACACGCCCTGGGGTGGGCCAAAGGCTAAGGTGCTAAGTTTTCAGGGAATTAGGGTGATTGCCCCAGAGTCAAGCGGGCGCCGTTACAGACCCGCCACACACGCCCGAACCGTTTTGAAACGACTTTCGGCCGAAAGGCAATTTCAAAGCGGGAGAACCGCCCCGATTTGAAACAATCCCGAGTAAGGCCGCTATTCGTCGTCTGCCACGTGGGTTCCAGGATTATTCCGAAAGCGCGCGTGTTTGGTTGCCGGAGTATCGAGTGGAAGCAGACCTCGCGCGATAACCTCGGCCGCCAACTCCGCATCTTCAAGTAGATGAAGCACGCTCAGGCCAAACTTCCGCAACAGCCGGTCTGCCAGTTCGGGGTTAATCTTTCGGGCGCCTTTTAATACGTTATGCAGATGCGGCTGAGAGATAGCAAGCATCCGCGCGAGGCCTCGTTCCGTAAACTCACCGTTCTGTATACGGGCCTTCACGTGGCCAATTAGCCGGACTTGCAGTGAGGTGAACGCGATCAGTCGGCGGGTGGAGCTTGATTCCACAGTGAAATAGGCCTGTGCAGTTTAACCTCCCCTGGGGAATTCCCTAGAGATTATCCGTGTAATTTCTGCTATTTAATCTTAACAGAATTAAACACCTGAAAGCCCTAATTTCATAAAGTTGTGGGCAAAAGCAAGTAAAACTCTCGCATAATTGTCGAAAACCTCCCCGAAATTTTTGTAAAACAGATTTATAAAATGCCCTATCGTTTTAATCACTGGCTGCGGCGAAGCCGATCCGGCTTTGCCTTAGTTGGACGATAAAAACGAGGAATAAAGAATGCAGTGGACTCGTTCAGAAACTCTCGCATTAGCTCAGCAGTCGTGCAGTATTTGCTACGGTCTCGGCCTCCGGCCGGGTCGGGCAGGGGCGTCGACCCCGTGCAACTGCGTGTTCCGATCAATTTTCCGCGCTTGCTATG
>JAFASD010000155.1 GCA_019244945.1 Acidobacteriaceae bacterium
GTATATGAACTACGCCGTGAAGGGCGAATCCATTCCGCCTACGGAGATTGTTCCGGCTGCGAAACAGCGCGAGATATTAGGGCTGCTACTGGACGATGTTGATCCTGCAAGCCTGGCGATTCCGGAGTGGCTTCTTCAAAGCCTTACGGTCGCTGTGGATCGTGGGCCGGACGGATTTGGGGGTGGACGATCCGGTCAGCCCGATCAAGAAAACATGGAGTCATCTACGGGCTATGCGTTCGATCATCTCGCAGCGGCGCGCACCATTGCCGGTCTTGTCTTCGATCAACTCTTCGAGCCCGAAACCGCCGCTCGCCTCATCGGGTTTGCCGATCGCCAAAAGGATGCGTTGACCTTGCCGGAAGTCATTGAGGCCTGCTCCAAGAAGGTCTT
This sequence comes from Acidobacteriaceae bacterium, assembly GCA_019244945.1. Lineage (GTDB taxonomy): Bacteria > Acidobacteriota > Terriglobia > Bryobacterales > Bryobacteraceae > Bog-105. The sequence continues at coordinate 394 of JAFASD010000155.1, forward strand.
CGGACCGCCCGCGCCCGCCGGTATGCTGCGCAGCTTGCAGCGTCAGACGCAGCGTGTGTTTCTCGATGACCTGATGATTCTTGGAGCTTCTCCGCAATCCACGCCCGACGTGAAAGCGGTGGCAATGGCGGAGGTAGCGAAGATCAAGACGACGGTTGCCGGTATGAAAGATACAGACCCAGTGAACGAAGCGAGTCTCCGGCAGATGGAGCATGATTTGACTCGCTACGCGCAAAACCCGGCCATGCCGAAGAAATCGTCGGCAGCTGCTCCGATCATGGCGCCGATTTAACACAACACGCTAGGTCGAGTAACTTGATCACCTCTCGTCAATTCGGGAGTGCATGCGTCGATGAGCTTTTTGAAGTGGTTGCGGATTTCTTTCAGAATGACAAGCTTGGCGCCGAGCCCCGTTTCGTGAACCTGATAAACGGGGCTTGTCGGACCGTATATGGATTGAATAACGTACTGCCGAAGCTGCAGACCAAGTTTGGCATCCGCGAGCCCAGCCGAATTTGCGGAAAACCCGTTATAGGACAAAGTGGCTTGATCGATACATTCCATTTGGGAACCGAATTGCGCGGACTATTTAGCACAGGAGCATCAGTTGGCCAAATGTCCTAGGATGTAGAAGTGTTCCCATTTGATCGGCCCACGAACTACAACGAAATGTTGAACAAGAGTGGCATTTTCACATTCGTTGAGGGCCTCCTATTGACCTGGTTTGTAGCTCACTTCGCGCCGCCGGTCAGCAGAGCGCTCGAAATAGTAAAGCTTCCAGTAAGCATTGGCGGCTTACAAATTCCTTTTCTCTACGTGGTTCCGAGCGCCATAGTCGCGCTGCTGGCGCGAGTCGTGCGTTTGCACGACTGGATCTCTGACCGTTTCCGAATTCGACACACATTCGATCTTTATCGAATCCTGGTCCCGCTAGCCGGATCTGTTGGACAGTCCCTTACAATCGATGCACGCGAGAAACTCGCTCGGAAACGGAAGGCAGCCATGCAAAGGACCTTTTATCTTTACGCTTCATTTGAGGAGCCCAAGATTTCAAAGGCATTGGTGCTAAACGCCATTGACACCTGGACATGGTACTGGATTCTGGCTGAGTTAGTTTGTCTTCTCATCATTGCAGCCGCGGTCCTCATGTTCTTTGGCGCGTATGCCCCGGCTGCTTGGATACTTGCGGCAGATTGCGGGATGATCCTATTATTTTGTTCGGCTTTCGCCGTTTGTGGCCGCAATGCTGATTACCAAATCCAGGAGATTTTAGAGGACGCTGAGCGCGTCAAGGCTCTGGAGCGGTAGTTCTCGAAGCTTTTGGTGGGTGAATAGTCGTGGCTGCTACATTTGCCATAACATTCTCCACTCCGCCTGACGGTCACTCGTACTCGCACTTCGTGACTGGGTTTCTGCACTTGTGGGCTCTTTACGTGCGGGGCTTTGATCCGAGATTTCACTGCCAGCGTTCGCTCCGCGGTCCACTCAGTGGGTTAGTCAAGACTTCCTTGACCCCCGTCAACCAGGAGTTGTTATTTGACGAAACTGAACGATTCGACTCACTTTACGGGGTCTGGTGGACAATTACGTCTCTTTACAGGGCCGGGAGATCGGTGAGTGCATCTACTGCAGAAAGAGCGACGTGCCACTTGGGACGGAACACGCGGTCCCCTATGGCTTGAATGGCCCGTGGACTCTCCTTCGGGCGAGTTGCGATGTTTGTGCCAGGATCACATCGCGCTTCGAGCATGGAGC
>JAFASD010000523.1 GCA_019244945.1 Acidobacteriaceae bacterium
CGCCGCCGCCGCGCTAACCACAAACCACCGAGAGCAGGCAGCACCAGCAAAAAGCTCGCAGGCTCGGGAGTTCGTCCTAGTTGTTTCACCGACACGTCATCGAAGAAAAAGAAATCGTCGTCGTTCTGAAACGAAAAATTCAGAGTAGGAGAGATGCCGTCGGATCCCCGCAAGAAAGTAAATTCCTGATACCCTCCCGAATTGGGCGCGTTGGTTTCGCTCATCAACGGCACTCCATCGAAGGAAAAGCTGAAGTAGTTTGTGTATCCCGGCGCGTGCGTCGGACCATCTTGATCCAGATAGAAAGTGATCTGGTAATAAAAGCCCTGCGGCGCGCTGATGGTTTGGCTGAGGTTGAGCGTGGGGCCAACCTGTCCTAAAGTTGAGCCCTGTACTCCGAAGTATCCCTCGTAAGTGCCGCTATGAGGATTGCTGTTATCGACACCCCAATAGAGGCCGTTATACCCACCTTCGGTGTTTCCAGTGACCGTCCAGTCCGGAATGCTTGTCGAGCCAATGGTTTCAAATCCGCAATTCTTAACCAGGTTTCCGGCAACTGAGCCGCAAACGTCAGCCTGGGCCGGCGACCCCCAACAACCCACAAGCACGACTGCCGCGATTCCCGCAAATGAATAACGCATCTCTCCTCCTCCGAATTACTTCTTTGATTTCACGGGAGCGATGCTGCTCCCGGGCCAGTTAGACACAAGGTTGAACACATTCGGCGTACCGACGCCCGTTGCAAAGTCCCACCCAGGGCCTGCCGCGTAAGCAGGTTGGTAGGACGTATTGGAAGTCGATAGCACGCCATTCAACCCCCCGGCCGTGTCGTAGCAATTAAACGCGCCGACCGTCGTTTTGCCTTTGTTTGTCGTCAACGGCTTGCAATTCACGTCCATATCGCCCAAAGTCACATCGTGGAAAATGCAATTGGAATTGACTGCGTTCCCACGCGTTGCATCACAGGAGGATCCAAGAACACTGAACTGCGCGCTGGCCAGCAGGTAGTAAATATAGTTCGGATTGCCCTGCGGACTGCCTGCCGCCTGATTGATCAGCGATTGAATGCCAGCCATGATCGGTGCGCCAAAGGATGTTCCGCCGGCGCCCGCCCAGGTGCTCGGGGGATTCTGGCAAGGACCTCCCCCGCCTGCAGGATCGGTATAACAAATCACGAAATAATGCCCCCAGACTCCGTTCGCTGCGAACATCGAAATGTCCGGAAGGTCGCGCACGCCGTCGCTAGGATTGCCGGAAACAAGAGTTTGGTAAAACGGCTTCGGATATCCCGTGCAGGTTCCGCTCACGACTCCGGGAATGGTGGCATTTCCGAAGGCGCATGCGCTCGGACCGCCGCTTCCGGCAGCCGTATCAAGGAAGAATTCCTCCCCAGCTCCGGTATTGCAATCGCCATTTGGACCGTAAGGCGTCGCCGTGCCTAACGCAATTGAAATTAGCTGGCTCGCGCATGAATCATTCCACGGGATCTCGGGAACGTAAGACAATGCGGAATTGTAAGCCGGCCCATTTGTGCTGCTCCAATAAAGCGAGTTTTCGCCCAAGAACGTGTCGCCGTAGTCCGTTCCGCCCACCGCAACGTTGTATGGTGTCGATGCCAGTCCGCTCACGTTGATTCCATGCGTTGCCGCTGCTTGGTCCTGATCTGTAACATCCGCGCCCGCGTCGCCCGATGAAACGAAAAGTGAAACGCCTTCGAATTCCGCCAGTTGATAGAGCGCCGCAACGTATGCGTTCCCGTCCGCGCCATTTTCAGACTCGGGCTCACCGTAGCTGAGGCTCATAATGGCCGGAGGTAAACTCGCTTCCGTAAGCAGATTCTGAAGCGCAATAAACGCACCGAAATTGAACTCGGTGTCCGCGCAGGATGCCAGCTCGATGGTCGCGTTCGGCGCAGAGGCGCTTGCCCATTCCACATCCACGGCGGCTTCCCCATCGTCGCCAACCAGCACACCAGGATCTCCGCACGGGCCGCCATTGCTCGGATTCGCCGCATTCGGCTGAGGGTGAACGGTAATAAAAGAGCCGTGCGGGTATTTCCTCGCGAGTCCCAGCGCCTTCCGGAATACATACCAGTCGCCATCGCTGTAGAGATCTGTCCGCTCGAGAAGCACCACAGTTTGCCCCTGCCCCGAAATGCCCGCGGCATAAACCGGATTCATGTTGTAAATCGTCTGCAGATCGAGCGGCACCACTAACTGATAGGTCGAGTTGACCGTATACTGACTGCGCGGGTGGCTGAGAGGATGCGGCTTGAAATCGTGCAGCGCCACTGGGCCGAGGACCGCCGGCTCGAGGGCGGCAGGGATCTTTGGATCGCTCATATTCGCGATATGGTGGGTCCCGTTTACATTCAGACTGTGAATCTCTGTATGGAACGCCTCGCGTACTTGTCCGGCTGTGCCCGAGAAATCAATCGCCAGGTTCGGGGATATCCCGTCAACCGTAAAACCATGAGACTCGAGCCAGTTCGTCACGGTAGCGACATCTTCCTTCGCCAATCCGAACTGCTGCGAAAATTGGGCCGCCGTGCCCCACTTGTGAAAGTTTGCAGATTTCGGATTATGCAAGTCGTTTAGATATTCTTCCAGCGCCTGCTGTTGTTCTGGAGAGCGCTTCAACTGGAGTTGCAGATGTTCCAACCGCCGATCGTCCGCTACACGGCCCAGATCGTTTGCCGTGCTCACCGCCGGATGCGTGTTGCCGGAAAGCGTGATCAGATTGTCTTCATTCACGCTCTGGGTGAGCAGAGTGCGCGCATGGGGACTTACTTGCGCTGCAGCTCCCATACTGAAAAGGAAAACGGGTAATACAGTGATAATCGAAGATCTTTTTGGAGACATAGCCCTGGTATTTTGAAAGGCAGACCCTTCCCTGAGATACTTGCTCAAATTTTTCTCAGTGCGAGTAAGATAGCATAAGCGTTTTGCGAACTGCAACGCTGAACAAGGCGCGCCCGACTTTTGGTACTCGCAGTACTTTTCACAAGGTCCTTCGGTCAGATACGCACCTATGAGACTTGTGGTCGGAATCACCGGCGCTTCTGGAGCAATTTTCGGAGTCCGGATTCTGGAAGCACTAAAATCGCTGTCAGTCGAAATCCACCTGATTATGAGCCGTTGGTCTCGGGCAACCATCATGCATGAGACCGGTTACACAGTGGATCAGGTTGAGAAACTCGCAAGTTTCGTTCATCACGACGACAACCAGGCGGCCTCCATTTCGAGCGGCTCTTTCAAGACGGACGGCATGATCGTCGCGCCCTGCAGCATGAAAACCTTAGCGGCCATTCGTGCAGGTTACGGTGACACTCTCATTTGCCGCGCCGCGGACGTCATTTTGAAAGAACGCCGGAAGCTGGTGCTGCTCGCGAGAGAGAGCCCCTTGAGTGAAATTCACCTGGAGAACATGCTCGCGTTAACCCGGATGGGCGCGGTCGTGATGCCACCGGTTCCGGCATTCTATAATCGCCCGAAGGACATCCCGGCGATGGTGCACCACATTGTGGGCCGCGTCTTGGATCAATTCGGCCTCGATCTCCCCGGCATGTCGCGCTGGTCCGGCTTCGATCCGCAATCGTAAGAATTCGCGCGCATTAAAATAGCAGCGATGCCCTGGACGCACCGAAGTTTCTGGGTTGCCCCGCTGATCATCGCGGCGATTCTGGCGATTCTGGTGGCGCTCGTCCGCGGAACGCGTCTTCGTGACATTTATAAGGAGCAACTCGGTGAGAGCCGGCGCGAACGGTTATTTCTTGCATCCGTGGGCTTCTTCGTTGCCGTTGCGGTCATTCGCGGCTTAACTATAGCGATTCACAACGACATCGGCCCATTTCATAACGTCGAAATGCGCGGCCGGCACATCCACCACATGGTCTGGGGTATTCTGCTCCTGCTTTTGGTCGGATATTCATGGCTGGTGCAGATTGGAACAGGATCGGAGAAGTCGTGGAGGTGGGCCGGACGGCTTACGTCAATGCTGTACGGCGTCGCCGCTGCTTTGACGCTTGATGAATTCGCCCTCTGGCTAAACTTGAGCGATGTGTATTGGCAGCGCGAAGGCCGCGAGAGCTATGAGGCCATGGCACTTTTCGCAGGCGTGCTTGCGATGGGCGTGTTCGGCGGTCCGTTCTTCAAAGGAATCGGACGCCAGCTAGTGAATCGGTCTCCACGCAACGTTGTTCACTGATTGAAAACGCCGCGCTGCAGGATTTCCGTGAGTTCTTCGGGCGGCCTGCCGATTTCGGGCGGAAGCACGTTGCCAACTGAAACGGTAATCCTGCCGGAGCGGAACCAACGCTCGTGCCGCGCTTTGATCTCACCCAAACCTGCCAGATGCACAGGCAGCGCGGGCGCGTCCAATTCCTTCCACAAAAATCCCGCACCTGATTTGAATGGCTGAGGCAAGCCGTCGTCCGAGCGCCGGCCTTCGGGAAAAACGATTACGTTATAGCCTCGGTCCATGGCTTTTCCCGCATGCCTGAAGCTGCGGCGAAAACCGCTGACCTGTGGGAGAGGAAAGATGTTGAAGAACGCGGTGACTAGCAGATATTCGAAGGGCGCGACTAAATTCAAGAACCAGTGTCCTTGATTGCGCGCGCGTCTCCAATCGAGAATCATTTCGCCGGACATGGCGACGGCTGTCCGGCGCCGGATGCGGCCTGGCAACGCATATAGGATGAACGGAACGTCGTACGACGTCACGTGATTGCACACTATCAACATTGGAGAACGAGGCCAATCGTGAACGCTCATCGTGACCCGCGGCTTAGCCAGCAAGCGAACCAAAGGCATCGCCACAAGCTCGAGAAAGGCGCTTCGAACCGCCTGAAAAACGAAATTCCAGGGCCAAAGCGGATAGAGATGCTCTGGTGCGTGTTCGCGCAGGGCCGGCAGGGCCGCCGGCGCTTGCGTAATTAATTTCCGGACGTCGTCCTCTGTTTTCGCTTGTTGCAGAGCGGCATCGTCCAAGGAGACGCCGAACTGCTGCTCGAGGCGCGCCTGCAACTGAACTCGCCCGAGGCTGTCCAGGGTCAGGTCTTCGCCAGGCGAGCCTGCCAATCCATCTTCGGTCACTTCGCCGGCCGCGATGCTCCGAGCGATTTCGCGCCGCAATACTTTGCCTGTCGATGTGCGTGGGAGATCCGCCTCAGGCCAGACGATCCAGCGCCGAATTTGCTGGAAATCGGCTAATTCTTTGTTGGCGGCGGCTACCGCGGCGCCCGGATCCGCCGCTCCGCTAATTACGAGCGCGGCGAGTGGCTCGGGCCCATGTTCGGTATTGGTTTCGACGACGGTGCAAGCCCTCACTCCGGTTTGCCGGGCTAACGCCGCTTCCAAATCTTCCGGATGGATGTTCAGGCCGGAAGAAGTAACAATTGTGTCTTTCTTGCGGCCTCGGAAACGCAGATTTCCGGCCGCGTCGAACTCCGCCAGATCGCCTGTAGCGAGCCATTCCGAGTGTTGGTTCCGCGCTTGTCCTCCTTGCCAGGTGCTATTCGAGATGGTGTCGCCGCGCACCAGTACTTCGCCCTCTTCGCTGAGGCGCACCTCGCGCCCTGGCAGCACTTGACCGATGGTGCCCTGCGCCGGATGAAAGGGATGATTCAAGCTCACGAGAGCGGTTGTCTCCGTCATTCCATACCCCTGAATGACCGCGAACCCGAGCGAATTCCAAAACTGCTCTCCCGCTGGCGAGAGCGAAGCGCCGCCGCAAACAAACGCCCAGAACTTCAGGCCGAAGATGCGATGGATATCGCGGAACGACCACCATCGTTTCCAGGCATTTCCCTGCCCCGCTTGGGATGCGCGTGAAGCAAGATCCGGAATGTGTTCGAAGAGATAATTCTGCAGCAGATCCAAGACGCGCGGGACGGCGGCTAAAACGGAAATCCGCTCGTCATGGATCCGCTCGATTAGCTCGTCGGATACCAGCCTGGGCTCATAATGAACCTCCGCGGGGAGCAGCGGTGGAATCCACAATCCCATGAACTGGCCAAATACATGACTCAACGGCAGCGTATGCAGAAAGCGAATGGGGTGAACCAGCCGCTCGTACTTCTTATATTTCTGCATCTCCTGCTCGATGGGCCTGAGGCTCGCCAAAACATTTTTGTGGGTATGAACTACGCCTTTCGGTTCGGCCGTTGTTCCGGAGGTGAAGACGATTTGAAGCGTGTCTGTTTCCTGAAGATCCGGGACGGTCTTCGCCGTTTGAGCAGTGAGTGCGTTCTCGAAATCTTCGAAAAATAAGACAGGGGCGCCTGAACCAAAACTGCCGAGTCGTTCCTGGTTTCCTGTGATCAGTTTCGGCGAAACCTCACGCACCACGCGTTCCGCAAATTCTCTGGTGCTAGCGAAATCAACGGGTACAGGCACCACCCCCCGCAAAACGCTGCCGAAAAACGCGGAGATCCATTCGGCGCCGTTTTCACCCCAAATCAGAACCCGATCACCCTTCGCGACTCCGCGGGTTACCAGATCTGCCGCAAAGCGCCGGGCGAGGACGGCCAGCTCACCATATGTTGTCTTTACATGGCGCAGCCCGCGAGGAGCGACGACGGCGACCTGCTTCCCATAGCGGTCAAAATCATCTACCAAGGAGGCGAGATTCTGCCGATTCTCAGGCACACCTCCAGACTACGACTGGTTCGAACATTCCGATTTTCAATTACACGTAGAATTGTCGGTGGCACTAGGGTCCATTTACAGAGCGTCTAATACACTACGGACTGGGCGGTCGTGCCGCGTCAGATCGCTGTTCAACCAAGTAGCAAAGAACATCTGAGAGGATAACCAGCCGAATGGTATCGAAGGTGTTTCCCGGCTCACCGTACCCACAGGGCGCGACGTGGGACGGAACGGGCGTTAATTTTGCGCTCTATTCGGAGAATGCCACACGGGTGGAGCTTTGTCTCTACCGTCAGGCTGGATCGGATGAGCACGACACGGTTGAGGTTCGGGAATCTACCGGGTATGTTTGGCACTGTTACGTTCCTGGGCTGACAATCGGCCAGTTGTATGGATACCGCATACACGGGCCGTATGAACCCGAGAAGGGGCATCGCTTTAATCCCGCCAAACTCTTGATTGATCCTTACGCAAAAGCATTGGCGGGTAAGGTGAATTGGGATTACCCGATTTTTGGTTACCAGATAGGCGACCCGAATGCGGACCTCAGTTGTGACGCGCAGGACAACGCCCCAGGCGTGCCTAAAAGCGTAGTCACGACATCCCATTTCGATTGGCAAAATGATCGCTCTCCCGAGACCCGGCTGCACGATTCGGTCATCTATGAGGCTCATGTAAAAGGCCTCACTGCGCGGCATCCGGACGTTCCAGAACACCTGCGCGGAAAGTATCTGGGACTGGTGAGCCCGCCCATCCTCGATTACCTCAAGAAACTCGGAATCACCGCGATCGAGCTGATGCCCGTGCACGATTTTCTGGACGACAAGAACCTGCTCGATCAGGGTTTGCGCAACTATTGGGGCTACAACACCACGAATTTTTTCGCACCGGACGCGCGCTATTCCAGCTCGGGTGACATGGGCCAGCAGATCGGTGAATTCAAGAGCATGGTCCGGGAACTGCACCGGGCGAACATCGAAGTCATTTTGGACGTGGTCTATAACCATACCTCGGAAGGGAACCAGATGGGCCCCACGCTCAGTTTCCGCGGTATCGACAATTCCACCTATTACCGATTACTAAACGACAATCGCCGTTTCTACATGGATTACACCGGCACGGGGAACACCTTAAACATGCGCCACCCTCAGGTGTTGAAGCTGGTCATGGACAGTCTGCGGTATTGGGTGCTGGACATGCATGTCGATGGGTTTCGATTTGATTTAGCCGCTGCCCTTGCACGTGAGCTGCACGATGTCGACCGGCTCTCTGCATTCTTCGATGTTATTAACCAGGATCCAGTGCTTTCTAAGGTGAAGCTGATCGCTGAGCCGTGGGATGTTGGAGAGGGCGGATACCAAGTCGGAAAGTTTCCGCCGTTATGGGCAGAATGGAACGGCAAATATCGCGACGTGGTTCGCCGCTATTGGAAAGGCGACACCGGCCAGCTCGCGGAACTCGGGTACCGTCTTACCGGAAGCAGCGATCTGTATCAGCGTGACGGGCGGCGTCCATCGGCCAGCATCAATTTTATTACTGCGCACGATGGTTTCACTTTGAACGATCTGGTCAGTTACGATCAAAAGCACAATGAGGCCAATGGGGAAGGCAATCGCGACGGAGCAGATGACAATCATTCCTGGAACCACGGAGTAGAAGGCGAAACTGACGACCCGGGAATTATCGAACTTCGAGAACGGGAGAAGCGGAACTTCTTGACCGCCCTGCTCCTATCGCAGGGTGTGCCCATGATCTGCGGCGGGGACGAGATTAGCCGAACACAACATGGCAACAACAACGCATACGCGCAGGATAACGAGATCAGTTGGGTGGATTGGAAGCTGGACGACAGGAAAAAAGCGCTGCTGGAATTCACCGGGCAACTGATCGCGCTGCGCAAAAAACATCCTAATTTCCACCGGCGAAAGTTCTTTCAAGATCGGAAAATCAGCCCGGCTACCGTAGAACGCCGAAACGTGGACGGTTTCCAGATACAAGACCTTGCGTGGTATCGCCCTGACGGCGAACAGATGACCGAAGATGAATGGCATGCTGGATGGGTGCGGTGCCTCGCCCTACGCCTCAGCGGGCGGACGGTCGACGACGTGGACGGTTATGGTAACCCGATTCGCGATGACACTTTCTTGTTGTGCTTAAATCCTCATCAGGAACACATTCAGTTCTTTATTCCACCATGCAGCGTAAGCTGCGACTGGGAGTTGATTCTGGACACGCGCGACTCCTCTTTCACGGAAGCTCGCCCCATCAAACCCGGTGAAGCATATGACATGTGCGAACATTCCGCCGTCCTGTTCTGCGAAACCGATCGAAAAACGACCGCGGAATTCGAAACCGCGCCGCAAGCTGTAAGCCAGCAGCCAGCTTGATCATTGGTCGCTAAATCCCCTCCTCCCAAGACTTCGAATCGCTTGCTGCTGTTCGCGGCAGCGTTTCTGTTTTCAACCGGCGGCGCGGCGATCAAGGCGTGTTCGCTCACGAGTTGGCAAATCGCGGGGTTCCGTGCAGGCATTGCTGCCCTCACGCTCTGGGTACTTCTTCCAGAGGCGAGGCGCAGTTGGACACGCCGAACCTGGTCCATTGGCGTGGCGTATGCGGCCACGCTAGTGCTGTTCGTTCTAGCGACAAAACTGACTACATCGGCAAACGCAATCTTTTTGCAGTCGACCGCGCCTTTGTACCTGCTGTTACTCGGACCCCTGGTGCTGCGCGAACCCATCCGGCCAGTCGATGTAACTGTTATCGCAGCCGTGACCGCGGGCGCTTCGTTGTTGCTATTGGGATCCCAGCATGCCGCCATCACTGCGCCTGACCCCGGCCGAGGCAATTTGTTCGGACTGTTGTCCGGTTTAACTTGGGCCGTAACCCTCACAGGCTTGCGTTGGGTAGGAAAGCGCTCCGGAACTCGGGAGTCTCCGGAAGCGATCGTGATTGCCGGCAACGTTATTGCCTGCGTGGTCTGCGTGCCCGTCGGCTTTCCAGTCAGCCACGTCGCGTTCACAGATTTTGCGCTATTGCTGTATCTGGGAATCTTTCAAATCGGTATCGCCTATTTGGCTCTGACCCGCTCGATTCGTCACGTGCCGGGCCTCGAGGCGGCGACACTCTTGTTAATCGAGCCAGTGTTCAATCCGATCTGGACGTGGCTCATCCATGGCGAGCACCCGGGCGCTCCTGCACTGCTTGGCGGTTGCATCATCATAGCGGCGACTTTTGCACGCGCCTACCAGAGCCGCGAACCTCAAACCTGAATCGCGAAGGTTGGAGAGCGTACGCCAGGATTTTTCTCTCTCCACCTTAATGCCTGCCGATGAGAAGAGAAGGTGTCGGAAGAGCTCCGTCTCGACTCATGGGCCAAACGTTGAAAACCTGGAGCATTGTCTTGGTGGGACTCGCTGGATGCGTCTGTCCCGGCGAGCTTATCCCGCCGTCTAGACCGCTCCCCCCCCTAACCACAGTCGCCCAGATCCGCAAGCTCGACTTGAAGGAAGCGCAGCGAGGGTATCCTATCCACCTCCGGGCCGTGGTCACCTACTTCGATCCTCTTTCTCCCGACCTGTTCTTACACGATCCAACCGGAGGCATATGGGTCAAATGGTCGCCTGACCTTCCGAGGGTCAGCCCCGGACAATTACTCGAACTCAGGGGTACAACTACACAGACG
>JAFASD010000543.1 GCA_019244945.1 Acidobacteriaceae bacterium
CCAACCCGCCAATACCACCGAAGAATTGCTCGTCCACCAAATGGCCCAGTCCTTCTGGCTCGGGCAACGCGCCCTCCGCTTCCAAAACGATTGCTTCACCGAGAGTGGCGTCGACGAAAAACGGTTAGCTTTGTTCTTGCGTTACCAAACTACCCACGAGCGCGCCTTCCACAAAGCCCTGAGCGCACTGCTTCGCCTCCAAAAAACAACCCGAGCCGCAACGTGTGGCTTCGTTTCGCAGCACGACAAGCTGCCCATCCCCGAAACTCGGTTCGTTTCGCAAAACGAGCCTGATTCCTCTTCATCCTTCGCCGGATTCATCCCCGCTATATTGAAAGAGGCCCACTCGACCATTCCGGCCCAGTGAAAAGGAACGCCAGGACAAAATCCGGGCGAACAACCTGATGCTGCGCCGTGCTCTCCTATCTCTCTCCGAACAGACTTGGCTTCGCCGCTGGATGGAGAACTCGCCCTTGTCCCGAAAAGTGACCTCGCGATTCATAGCGGGCAGGGCATTGCCGGACGGAATCGGAGTTCTCAAACAACTCTCGAAAGAGCAGATGCTGGGAACCCTCGACTTCCTTGGTGAGAACGTTAAATCTTTGGAAGAAGCTGTCCAATCGAAGAATGCTTATCTCCACGCGCTCGACGCAATCGACGCTGCCAGACTCCCGGCTACCGTTTCCATTAAATTGACTCAATTCGGACTCGACTTCTCAGAACAGGCTTGCTGCGACAACGTTATCGCTTTGGTTCAGCGCGCTAACGCGATGAATAGCCGGATCGAGGTAGACATGGAATCGAGCGAGTACACAGATCGCACTTTGCAAATGGTCCTCCAACTGCAAGATCGATTTCGAGGAAATGTGCGCGCCGTGATCCAGGCCTATCTATATCGAAGCGAAGCGGACATCCGAATGCTTTCGGAAAGAAAAGTTCCGGTTCGTCTGTGCAAGGGCGCTTACAATGAACCTCCGGCTGTTGCCTTCCCGAAGAAAGCCGACGTCGACGCGAATTATGTGAAGCTGATGAAACTCCTGCTGGAGGAAGGCACGTACCCGGCCATCGCGAGTCACGATGAAAATATCGTCACCGAAGCGGTGCATCACATACAAAAACAAAAAATCCCCTCGGATCGCTTCGAGTTTCAAATGCTTTACGGAATTCGCCGCGATCTCCAACGGAAACTGGTTGCACAGAACTACCGGCTCCGTCTTTACGTTCCTTATGGTGATGCCTGGTATCCCTACTTCATGCGACGCTTGGCCGAGCGGCCGGCCAACGTTCTATTTCTTGCTAAGAATTTGATCAGGAGCTAGACCGTTGAGGAACCCCGAATCATGGAAAGTAGTCTAATAAAAAGAATGAAGTACTGGCTCTACTTCTTGGCCAAAATCTTGGTCGCCGCCGGAGTCGTCTACGTGCTTCAGACTGCGTTGTTCTTCTTTTATCCCGTTCCCCCTCCGCCTTTGCCGCGATTCGGGCCGCCTCCGCCACTTTTCCTGCACGACATGCTCTTCACCTTCGCTACTTTAGGCGTTTGGCTGATCGGCGCAGGTCTGTTTTCGATTATTCTGCGAGACCAGCGGCGTCGTTGCCGTACCTGTCTGCGCCGTCTCATCATGCCCGTGCGAAGTGGCTCCTGGGGTCACATGGTCACCTTCGGGCGTCCGAAAACAGAGCTGATCTGCCCTTTTGGCCATGGCACCCTGAGCATCGAAGAACTCCAGATCACCGGAATGCAAATGCCTGATTGGCAGCCGCACGACGACAACATCTGGAAAGAGTTAGAATCGTATTACCCAGCCGGCAAGTAACCGAGAGAAGCACTGGGCGTCCAAGAGGGTGGTGACCCTGTTACTTGGAAGTGACCTCCCGATTTCTATAGGCCACACATTTGCCTGTTCGCATTAAAGTTCCTTCAAAGTCGAAGACTGCTCGGAGTGTCCCCGCTGGAAGGCCTGGCCGTTTCAGTAAGCCTCTCTTCTACGGCGCCATAGCTGCTGTCGTGCTTGCGACCGTCGTGGTCTGCTTTTACTACGCAAAATATGCACGGCTTACAGATGAGAAACTTGCGCAGGGTCCGTTCCCCAATTCCTCACTACTCTATGCCGCTCCGCAAATGGTAGGAGTAGGCGATCCCGGCACGCCCCTTCAGTTTGCCGCCAAACTTCGCGAGAGCGGCTACGGCGAAGATGTCCGCACCAATGCGACCGGCTGGTATCATCTCAGACCCGAAGCCATTGAAATTTTCCCAGGCGGCCGCTCGTACTCGAACGCCGAGCCCGGCGTGCTGCGGTTCCAGGATGGAAAGATTTCCTCCATCATTGCGCTCAGCGACAACACTGCTCGCATGCAGTACACGCTCGAGCCTCAGTTGTTGAGCAGCCTCTACGACAAGAACCGCGAGAAGCGCCGCCTGGTGCGATATGAGGATATTCCGCCCGTCCTGGTGCATGCTGTCCTCTCCATCGAAGACAAGCGCTTCTTCCAGCACTCCGGATTCGATCCCATCCGCATCATGAAAGCGTTCTTCGTCGATGTGAGGCAACGCCGCAACGCGCAAGGCGCATCCACGCTGACCCAACAACTCGCTCGTAATTTGTGGCTGGATAACCGGAAGACCTGGACGCGCAAGTTCGACGAGTTGCTCATCACCATCCACCTGGAACAAAAGCTCACCAAACAAAAGATCTTCGAGTACTACGCAAACCAGGTCGACCTCGGCCGCCGCGGATCTTTTGCGATCCGCGGATTTGGTGAGGCTTCCCAGGCGTATTTCGGAAAAGACATACGCCAGTTGACCCTCCCCGAGGCGGCTACGCTTGCCGGATTGATCCAGCAGCCCAGCTTTCGAAATCCAGTGCGCTGGCCCGAGCGGGCAAAGGCCCGCCGCAACGTAGTCCTCAAGCAGATGCTCGAGAACCAATACATCTCCGAATCGCAATATGAGACCGCCAAGGAAGCTCCCCTCGTCATCGCAAAGCAAGGCATCGAATCAGCCGACGCGCCCTATTTTGTGGATCTCGTAAATGAGGAGTTGGCCGACGAGTTCCAGGATCGCGATTTTCAAGAATCGGGCTCCAAGATATACACCACGCTCGACCCCGATCTGCAGCGCGACGCCGCTGAAGCCGTCACCATCGGAATGCGCGAGGTCGACGCAATCCTCGCCAAGCGTCACAAAGAAGGCGCGCCCGTCGAAGACCCGCAGGTGGCCTTGCTCTGCTTGGATCCACACACCGGTGAGGTCAAAGCCTTAATCGGCGGCAGGAATTATGGCGTCAGCCAGCTTAACCATGTCATGGCGAAAAGGCCATCCGGCAGTGTTTTCAAACCGTTTGTATATGCAGCCGCGCTCAACACCGGTCTCTGGGAACGTACTAACCCAATCACCCCTTCCACCATCTTCCAAGACGAGCCCCGCACTTTCTTCTACGGTGGAAAGCCCTACGAGCCCACCGACTATCATCATGCCGATTGGTTTGGCGACGTCACCGTTCGAACGGCCTTTGCCAAATCTCTGAACGTGCCCGCCGTGGAAGTGGCCGAGGCGGCCGGGTATGGAACCGTAGCCGATTTAGCCCATAAAGCCGGGCTGGAGGATATTCGAGCTACTCCCGCCATGGCCCTCGGGGCATATGACGTCACGCCTCTCGAGATCGCCGGAGCGTTCACCCTCTTCGCGAACAAAGGCATCATGGTCGAGCCTCGCTTGAT
>JAFASD010000101.1 GCA_019244945.1 Acidobacteriaceae bacterium
ACGGCCGGGATAGACGACTGTGCATGGATCGTGTTCTGGTAGTACAGCGTCTTCTCCTTTCCAGCTTCGAACTTCAGCGCATCGGCGTAAAACTGGCTCCAGCTCGGCTCGTTGGTTGAGCCGTTCGGTTGTAGGAACGTATCGTTCTCCACATATTCGCCGTAGATCTTCACCGGGAGACCGGCGGCTGCCGCTTCCGAAAACACGAAGCCCTTCTTCTGATACGCGAGTGCATCGCCCGCGTTTCCGCCCGGATAGCTGCGGACCCAGTCGGGCGACTGGATGTCGTCGGCGTAGGGCGCGATACCCTCAGTGATCCACTGGTGACCGTCGGCCGACTGGCGGCTCGGGTCGTAGAAATTGTCCAAGAGCGGGAACCGCTTCACCAGCTCGTGAGCGTTCGGCGTGTCCAAGCGATTCTTTGGAGGATCGAATCCGAACACCGCCAACGAAGGGTCGCCATCCGCGCCAGCCACGTCGCCCAGGATCTGATCATAGGTGCGGTTTTCACGGACGATCAGGAACACGTGCTGGATGAGCGACGGGTCGCCGATCTTTTTCGGGATTGCGACAGGCGCGGCATCCGGGCTGCCGCCGGAGGCAGACTTAATATTTTCCGCCAGATCCCAGTGGTTGTTCTCATAAACCTGCCTCGTCATCGCGTCCAACTTCTCCATGCTGCCTGGCAGAGGGACGATGCTGACGGTGCCATTGTCTTGGTGGGTATTGTAGCCACTGACGTGGTAGTCGGTCTCGAACGAGTGACGTGTGCCGATGCCCTTGTCATTGGCAACGATCAGCACGCGCTTGGCCTCGTCCAGCACGACCGAGCTCGGCGCATACGCTACCGGGATCATGCCCATTACGGTCGTCTTCGCGTTGGCTTCAAGGTCAATTACCCCGATAGCGTTCGCATTGTAAAGCGCCACATAGGCAACGTGCGCTTTCTCCCACACCGCGATCGAGTTCGGCGCGGCGCCATAGGTGGGTTCGCCTGCGCCCGGTACTCCTATCGGCAGCCCAAGGTCGAGCGTCCGCACCACTTCGTTGGTGGTTGTGTCGATCATCGAGATGGTGTCGCTATAAGTATTGGCGACGAGGAGGTACTTTCCATACAACGCCATACCGGTAGGGTGCAGACCGGTGTAGATGGTATCGGTGACCTTCAGCGAGGCCAGATCCACCACGGAAACGGTACCCGTGATCGCGGCGCCAACAAACGGGTCGGCGACAATTTCAGTGCCGGCGGACCAGATCTGGAAGTCGCCTTCTGTAGCCTCCCGGCCACCCTCGTTGCTGACATAGGCAGTCTTGCCGTCCTCGCTGATCACGATGCTGTGCGGCGCGTTGCCGACACGGATCTGCTCACCCTGCTTAGGGGGCGTTGCGGTCAGATCGATCTTCGTAAGCGTATCGTTCTGGTTCAGCAGAGCATACGCGCTCTTGCCATCCTTTGAGAGTGCGAGGCCGCCTGGGTAGGAAGTGCTCGGAGTATAGAACGTGCCGCAGGGTACACCATAGGATCCCGGAGGGCTGTTTGGAAAACAGGCGATGAAGGGATCAACCGGCTGCAGAGGCGGCACGCTGACCTGGGCGTCGTCTGTCAGGTAGCCCTGGTCATCGACTCTGGCGATGGTAACGTTGCTGCTGTCCTGGCTGAACACGAGGTACTTGCCATCGGCCGAATAGGTTATGCCGCTATAGCTGCCGCTCGGATCCGGTGTGCCGGTGAAGTATGTGTAGTTTTGCAGGACGATGCCGGTGTTAACATCGAACACCTCGACGGCGCCATTGCCATCGGCCGTCGACGTACCCATTGTGAGGACGGCCGCGGTGTGAGTGGCGGCATTAGGGTTCAGCGCGACGGCTTTCGCGCGGACGCGGATGCCGAGGTCGACTTGGGTGCCGGCTGGGGTGATGACCTGCCCATTGCTGACGACCCAGGAGCCGTTCTTCTGCGGGCCGGTGACATAGGTCGGGAATTGTACAGACTGGCCAACGAGCGCGGGAACCGTCAGCCCGGCCGCCAGCAGCGCCTTGAGCGGACTCAGACGCATTCGGGAACTTTTTCGAGAGTTATTTCGGGATCTCTTTTTGATTCTTTTTGGGAACATGCATCAATTTAACGCCGGGAACATGCACGCTAAGATGACGCGAAAATTACGATTCCGTCATGTTGGGTACGGAGAGAGGCACGTTTAACGTCACCCTGGTTCCCGCCCCAGGTTCGCTCGCGATTTGAACATTGCCGCCGTGCAGCAACGTGATTGACTGCACAATGGCCAATCCCAAACCCGTGCCGCCGGACACTTGGGAACGTGACGCATCGATCCGGAAAAATCGATCGAATACTCT
>JAFASD010000150.1 GCA_019244945.1 Acidobacteriaceae bacterium
GCACGGTGTCGAACCACCTCCTGGAAGCAAATTTATAGGAGAACCAATGAAGAATAAATTTCTAATGCTCGCAATGGCCCTGATGGCCATGGCGACTCCAATGCTCGCCCAAGGACAAGCCGCAGGTGGGGGCCGATCGCCCTCAGAAGCAGTTCGTTTAGGGGCAGCTTACCTGGCCATGGGAGTCGCGTCTGGCCTGTGCGGAATCGGCCAAGGAAAAGCGACGGCTTCCGCCGCTGAAGCGATGGCGCGCAATCCGGGCGCGGTTGCCGCAATCCGGTTTGCAATGATTTTCGGTCTGGTGTTGATTGAGTCACTCGCGTTATACACGCTGGTGATTACCGTCATCGCCAGATAGGAAGCAAGCCTCAAAATCTACGGCCTGCCCGCATTACACTGCTGGCGGGCCTTTCCGTTTATGAAGATCCAAGGCATTTTTCCCGCTCTGGCAACCTGCTTCGATGCGGACGGGAATCTCTATAAAGAGAAGGTCGTTCACAACATCCGAAAGCTCAATCAGATTGCATTGGGTGGATACCTGGTATGCGGTTCGACTGGGGAGACGCCGCTGCTGAGCCCCGAGGAACGCCTGCATCTCATGGAATGGGTGAAGGAAGCAAGTGCGCCGGGCAAGATCCTGATTGCAGGCGTTGGCGCCGAAAGCGTACACCAGACGGTGAACTTGGCGAATCGCGCCGCAGAAGCCGGATTCCACGCCGCGCTTGCCCTGACGCCTTTTTACTACCCGAACCAGATGCACCGGCCGGATACGCAGCTCTTGTTCTTTCGTGCCGTGGCCGACCGATCGAAGTTGCCCGTGCTGCTGTACAACATCCCGCAAGTCACCAACTATGACTTAAGCGTCGACACGATTGCCGAACTTTCCCATCATCCCAATATTGCGGGCATGAAGGACAGTTCTGGGAACAACGAGAAACTCGCGGCAGTGGTGCAAGCCGTAAAACCGGGCTTCCAGGTTTTGTCAGGCTCCGGTGGGAGTTTCTGGGAAGCCTTGCAGGCAGGCGCCAGCGGCGCCATTCTGGCGATTGCAAACCCGCTCCCTTACGCTTGCGTAACGGTTTGGGAAGCTTTCCGGATGAGGGATCATGATGCGGGGCGTGACTGGCAACAGCGCATCACTCCGGCATCCCGCTTGATTTCTGCAAAACATGGCATACCGGGCGTGAAATACGCTATGGAGTTAAACGGCTACTACGGCGGACCACCCCGGCTGCCCCTGGTCCCGCCCTCTGCTGACGCAAAACTGGAAATCGAGAAAGCCTTGGACGGCCTCCGCAGTTGAACGACATGGGCCAAACGGCGCATACATGAACAGCCACGCGCCGCCAAAAAATCCTGTCAGGTCGATCCTGAAGCTGCCAAGGTTGCCTTTTACCTCCAGAATTTTCTAGACTGAACGCGTGGCGAGCAGGGCAGAAGATCTTCCGGCCCGTTTTAACACGACCCATTGGTCTCTGATCCTCGCTTGCGCGGGAGAGGGCGACGCGCAGCAGGCGAACCAGGCACTCACCAGCTTCTTTCAGAAATATTGGTATCCGCTTTACGCCTACGTTCGCCGTCGAGGCTACCGTGAAGAGGATGCAGAGGATCTGGTGCAGGGATTTTGCATGCATCTACAGGAGAAGCACGCATTGGCCAAGGCCGATCCGCAACGCGGCAAGTTTCGCACTTTCTTACTCAGCTCGTTGCAGAATTTTCTCGCCAACGAGAAAGCGCGTGCCGAGACGCAAAAGCGAGGCTTCGGGTGCGAGTTGATCTATCTTGACAGCGAGCAGGCGCGCACACGCTATCGGCTAGAGCCTGCGGACAAGCTCACTCCGGAAGTGATTTTCGAGATGCGCTGGGCGCATGCCGTCCTGGAAGAAACGTTGGCGGCTTGCGCCGCGATTTTGTCTCGAGAGGGAAAGAGCGTTTGTTCGACGGACTCATGTCATTTTTGAACGTGAATGGGCCAACCGATTCATATCAGGAGGCCGCCGCACGACTTGGTCTTCCTTTGAGCGCGATAAAAACGACGGTGTATCGCCTACGGCAGGATTACGCGATGAAATTGCGCCAAGAAGTCGAGCAGACGGTTTCTACGCGCGACGAGATCGATGACGAATTGCGCTATCTGCGCAGCGTGTTGGCCGGCACCACCATCCGCTGACAGGCTAAGGCTTGACCATGCGCTGTAATCATCCCGAGACCGAACTGACGCGCGGAACGGTCGGCGGCCTTTGTCCGCTTTGTCTAATCGACATGGCTCTACCAGAACGAACGCCCCAAGACAACGGCCCCTTCCGTTACGATCTGATCGAAGAGATTGGACGCGGTGGCATGGGGGTGGTCTATCGTGCGCTTCAGCACGGCTCGCAACGTCAGGTAGCCGTGAAAATGGTTCTGGCCGAGCAGACCGCGACCCCGGAAATTCTGGAAAGATTTCGCGCTGAAGGGGAGGCGATCGCCGCCCTCGATCACCCGCACATTCTTCCCATCTATGAAATGGGCGAGATGGATGGTGCCCCGTTTTTCAGCATGCGTTTGGCGACGGGGGGAACGTTGCGCGAGCACGTGTCTGAGTTTCACCGACAACCGCGAGCCGCAGCGCAACTGGTCGCCAAAATCGCACGTGCGCTTCATCACGCCCATGAACATGGAATTCTTCATCGAGATTTGAAGCCTGGAAATGTGCTTCTCGACGGCGTTACGCGCGAACCGTTTGTATGTGATTTCGGATTGGCAAAGTGGCTTGATCGAGCGAGCCACTTAACAGTCGCGACGAGCGCGCTCGGCACGCCGCATTACATGTCGCCAGAGCAAGCAACCGGTGACTCTAACCAACTGACTCCAGCCGCCGACGTTTACAGCCTGGGTGTAATTCTTTACGAACTGCTGACGGGACGCTTGCCTTTTGCGGGGGATACGCTGTTGGAAACGTTGCGCCTTGCCGAAAGTACGCCACCACCCGCTCCGCGAAGTTTTGAAGTTTCGATTCCTCGCGATCTGGAACTGATCTGTTTGAAATGTCTCGCGAAGGAACCTGCCGGGCGCTATCGGTCAGCCGCCATGCTGGCGGAAGATCTTGAACGATGGCTGAAGGGCCACCCTGTTCTCGCGCGGCCCGCGGGACCGATCGAACGAGGTTGGCGCTGGACGAAGCGAAACCCGTTGGTCGCTGCCCTTTCCGGCGCGCTTCTGATCGTTCCGCTCTCCTTGTTTATCGCGCTCTTAGGATTCCAACGCGCGCAGCCAAGTCACTTCACGGAAGCAGTCCGAAAGCAGAATTTCGAAGCGCAGAGTCTCTATCTACAGGGCGTTTTCTTCTCGAACAAAAGCACTGAGGAAGGCTTGCGGCAGGGCCTCGATTTCTTTCAACGCTCGCTGGAAAAAGACCCGACTTCTGCGCGCTCTTGGGCTGGGATTGCTCGAGCCTGGAACTGGCTAGCTGACGCGTACGTGAGCCCGGCGGAGGCTTATCCGCACGTGAAGTTCGCCGCGGAAAAAGCTCTCGCGCTAGATGCGGAAAATGCCGAGGCCCATCTCTGGATGGGTCAGGCGAAGCGCGTTCTTGATTGGGACTTTAAAGGCTTTAGAAACGAATTAGATCGCGCGCAACGGCTAGATCCCAATTCCGCGACTGTTCATATTTTCCTTGCTCTGGACGAAATCGCCCAGGGAAACACCGAGCTCGCTGTGGCTCACCTAAAAGAAGCAATCCGGCTCGATCCGCTGTCGCCTTCAGTCAGCCATTGCGCCGCGATCGAATACATGTATGTCGGTCATCTTGACGAGGCTATCGATGAGAGCCGGCGAACATTAAAACTCGATCCAAACTATATTTACAGAACTCCGACGCTCGCCGACATCTATCGCGAGAAGGGAATGTTTCCCGAAGCGATCGCGCTTTTCTTAAGGGCACAGGAAATCACCGGTGCACCGCAGCCGGGGCTAGCCATCACTTATGCGAGGCTCGGCCGGACAGCGGAAGCGCGCGAAATCCTCGAAGACCTCAAGCAAGCATCGCGACAGAAAGTATCCGTAGAGGACATCGCCTCTGTCTATGTGGCGCTCGGAGAGAAGGACGAGGCTTTTAAGTGGCTGAATCGAGCATTGGACGATCACGGTGGCGGAGTCGAGGCGATCCCTCTGGAACCTGTGTTTCGGGCGCTTCATCCCGACTGGCGGTTCCGTGAAGTTGTACGCCACATCGGCCTCGACCCACTCAAAGTGCTGCGCCAGTAGGAAAATAATTCGCGTCTTTCTGACCGTTTCCTGAAACTTTCCGACGCCATTCCTGTAGCAACAACATAGGAACCGGCAAATACCATATGCAAACCAAAGCTCTCACCAGAAACATTCCGCTGCGATTCTTTTCCCGAGGCGCGTCAGCTCTTCTCATTTCTGCGGCGCTGGCCGGATGGATGCACTTACCCGTCTACGCGAGCGAGGCTCGGGACCCCGTCATCATAGAGTTCGACGCTCCTGGCGCGGGCACAGGAAGTGGCCAAGGTACCTTCCCCTCCGATATCGACGGCCAGGGCGCAATCGCGGGATACTACCTTGACGCGAACAATGCGGCTCACAGCTTCCTACGCGCTAAATGCGGCCGCATCATAACCTATGACGCTCCTGGCGCGGGTCACGGTGCTGGCCAAGGCACCTTTGCCTTCAGCCTTGACCGATCGGAGGCGATCGTCGGATACTACGTTGACCCGGGCAATGTGGCTCACGGCTATGTGCGCGCTAAAGACGGCAGCATCACGTCTTTCGAGGCTCCTGGTGCGGGCACAGGAAGTGGCCAAGGCACCTTCCCTGGAGACATCAACCCGGAGGGGGCAATCGCCGGATACTACATTGACGCGAGTAATGCGTTCCATGGGTTCGTAGGTCATCCCAGCGCCTTCACGACGTTCGATGCCCCCGACGCAGGCACTGGCGCCGGCCAAGGAACGTTGATTGCTTTCGGCTCAGGCCTCAATCGGTCGGGAACGATCGCCGGATATTACCTCGACGCAAACAAGGTGATCCACGGCTACGTGCGCTCTGCGGACGGTGACATCAAAGTATTCGACGCTCCTGGCGCGGGCACAAGTGCCGGACAAGGTACCTTCGCTGCAAGCATCAATCCTGAGGGAGCGATCGCGGGAACGTATTTTGACTCTAGTAATGTGCTGCACGGCTACTTGCGTACTGACGACGACATTTTCACTACGTTCGACGCTCCGGGTGCAGGCGCCGGCGCCGACCAGGGCACCGTTTCACAAAACCTGAACCGCTCGAAGGACATCGTCGGGTATGATCTTGACGCGAACGGTGTGAATCACGGCTTCGTTCGCACTCCATGCAGAATCTACACGTTCGATGCTCCGGGCGCCGGCACTCTGTCGGGCCAGGGCACGATTCCGGTCAGCAACAACCGAACGGATGAGATCACGGGAAACTACGTTGACGCAAACGGCGTGAATCACGGCTTTGTGCGGAGCGAGCGTCACCGCGAAAAATGGGACGAAAGTGTCGGCGACGATCAATAAAGGGTTCGACCGTAACTAGTCCTGTGCTACGTTCGAGGTGATTATGGCCTCGCGTAGCGTCAATAAAGTCCTTCTGATTGGGAACCTGGGTCGTGACGCGGAAACAAAATTCACGCCCTCAGGAGTCTCGGTGACGCGGTTTTCCGTCGCCACGACCCGAAGCTGGAAAGACCAGCAGACGAATGAATGGAAAGAGGAAACGAACTGGACGAATATCGTCCTCTGGCGTCAGGAGAATCTAGCTAACTATCTGACGAAAGGCAAACAGGTCTTTGTCGAAGGCCGGTTGCAAACTCGGAGTTACGACGATAAGGACGGAAAAAAGGTCTATGCAACCGAGGTAGTTGCTGAAGAGGTGCTTCTACTCGGAGGTCGGGGCGAAGGCGCGCCCGCCTACGAAACTGGCGCCCAAACTACAGCGCGTCCGCCATCTAGCCGGGGCAAGGCAGCCGCGCCGGGA
>JAFASD010000264.1 GCA_019244945.1 Acidobacteriaceae bacterium
GATCTCTCCTGGTATCTATTTTTGGGTTCCCCGCCACCCTGATTCATCTCGATACGCTGGTTCTCGACCGGTGGTTATGGCTCAGGAACAACTTGCCGCCGGTTCCGCATGGCTCCAAGCGGCTGATCGACATCGGCTGCGGAACGGGGGCCTTCACCATTGGCGCTGCCTTGCGCGGTTACGACGCGCTGGGACTCAGCTTTAATGAGCGCAACCAAAAAGTAGCCGCGGAACGGGCCAGGATGTGTAAGGCTCCTTTGGCCCGCTTTGAGGTGCTCGATGTCCGCCAACTGGATCAACGTAGAGACCTGTACCACAATTTTGATGTCGGGATCTGCTGTGAGACGATCGAGCACATTTTGAATGACACCAAATTGATGATGGATATCAGCCGGTGTCTGAGGCCGGGCGGGTCGCTGCTGCTGACATCGCCCAATTATCACTACCGGCCGATCACTAAATACGATGCCGGCCCCTTCCTGCCGGTGGAAGACGGCGCCCATGTGCGCCGGGGATATACGCCGGAACGCCTCCAGGAGCTCTGCCGGGAATCCGGCCTGAAGGCGGGGAAAATAGGCTATTGCAGCGGTTTCCTGAGTCAAAAGATCACAGGGCTGCAAAGAGTCGTTGCGCGGATGCATTATCTGGCCGGGTGGGCGGTGATTTTGCCTCTTCGCGTCCTGCCGCCTCTGGTCGACCCGGCCATTTCGCCGCTCGTTCACTGGCCGGGTTATTCGATCACTCTGGTAGCGAACAAAGTATAACGAAAAGCCAAGGAAGGTCTATGAAACCGGTTCACTTTTATGTATTGGCGGCAATTCTCAGTTGCCAGGCAGTGGTCTACTACGCCTTTTCGGCCAAGGAAATGATTCCGAACTTCCGGCCGTGGAGCGAATTCCCGCGGCAGGTTGGCCAATGGAGGGAAACACAGGAACTGACCGAAGACGCGGCGTCTTTAGAGCAACTGAAGCCTGACGATTATATCGACCGTATCTACCATGGACGGGATGGCCGCCAAATCAATTTCTTTGTGGCGTATTTCAAAACGCAACGCACCGGGCATGCGCCGCATTCGCCGCAGGCCTGTTTGCCGGGTGCGGGATGGCAGCCGGTCTCGGCATCGGTGATTCCAATTTCGGTTCCCGCCGAGCGCATGACCATCGATGCTAACCAGTACATTGTCCAGCTGGAAGGCCAGCGGAACGCGGTCTTTTACTGGTATCAGACGGCCCGCCATACTATGGCCAGCCAGTACTCATATCAGTTTTATGCCATCCCGGAACTGTTGTTCCATGGCCGCACGGATGTGGCGCTGGTCCGCATTATTACGCCGATGCAGGGTGATGATCTGGCGCCCGCCAAAGCCGCCGCCTTCGATTTCATTCAGTCTGCGTTTGGCTCAGTGCGCCTGCATTTCCCCGAAGTCTGAGGACTTCGCTTACTTCCCGCCCGATACCGCTTTTCGCTGGCGCGCGGCTGCGGTCACTTGCGCCGCTTCCGGCCCGTTCAGAAGCGAGGGATCGCAGGTCGTAAATCCCGCCAAACAACTGTCTACATTGCGGCGATGAACGGCGTTGGCCACCTCGGCCGTTTCCGCCTCGTTCAGCAGCAGGGGGTCGCAGGTAGATAACCCATCCAGGCAATTCGCCAGGTTACGCTTGTGTCTCGCCGCTTCCACGGCTTTCAGATCGGCGGGCGATAGATCCAGAGGAGAGCAGTTGGGCAGGCCGTTACTGCAGCTCTCCACGTTTCTGCGCTGGGCCGCGCCTTTGACGGCCTTCTGATCGCTCTGGGAAAGCGCCAACGGATCGCAGTTGGCGGCCCCGGCCAGGCAGTGTTCTAGGTTTCTCTGTTTGGCCCCCTCGCGGATGCGGGGCAAGTCCTTCGCGTCCACATTGACCGGGTCGCAAGTAGCGGCTCCGGCTAAGCACTTTTCCGTATTTTGCCGGCGATACTCTGCCTCGACCAGGGCAGCTTCTTTTTTAGTAAGGCGGGAAGGATCGCAGGTCGCGTTGCGGCCCATGCACTTTGCGAAGTTTCGCTTCTTCGCCTCCGCCGATACGGAAGTCAGTTCCGCCGGGGTTAATAGAGAAAGGTCGCAACTGGAGAGTCCATTCAGGCAACGGTCCAGATTACGGCGGGTCGCATCGGTGACCTGGCTGAAACTGATACTGGCCGTAATCAGTAACAGTAAAAGAATCCGAAACATTGATTTTTTGATCTGGACAGCTACCTGGGGCCCAGCTATTTCTCATTGTACGATGCGCCTTGTCTCGAACTCTACAGTCCGCTTAGATAGAGGCAAAGATTCCGGTCCGCTGTTTCATGGACTGCTTATAAAATGGGAGGAA
>JAFASD010000468.1 GCA_019244945.1 Acidobacteriaceae bacterium
TCCAGATCGCCGACGGTTTCGCGGCCTCTGCGCAAGCTTCCGGCGGCTTCGACTTTTTCGATTCCGCCGAGAGCTGTAAATTCCGCGATCAGCTCATCAGCGGTTCTGCTGACGGAGCTGAGAAGGAAACGTCCTGCGCTCTTTCGATAGGCCTCGATCGATCTGAGGACTTTTTCTTCGAGCTTTGCGCCCATGCGGGGGAGTTCGCGCAGCTTGTGCTCGCGGCAGATGCGCTCGAGATCGTCCACGGTTTTGACGCCGTGATGCTCGTAGAGCAGGGCGATGCTCTTGGGGCCTAGTCCTTGGATCTTGAGCAGCTCGAGAGCGGAAGCCGGATACTTCGCAAGCATCTCGTCACGGCGGTCGAATGATCCGCGCTGGCAAATCTCGTTGAGAACGAAGGCCAGTCCTTTGCCGATGCCGGGGATTTCCGTTACCTTTCGCTCGGGATTACAAACGATGTCGACGATGCGCTCGGGATAGCTCGCAATGACAGACGCGGCATTGCGATAGCTGCGAATGCGGAATCCATCCTCACCGGCGACCTCCATCAGGTCGGCGGTTTCATAGAGGAGCCGCGCAATTTCCTTATTCTCCATCGACTGGCTCGAAGGCAGACCGACGATGACTCACGTGGAGGGAAGGCGTCGAAGAAGGTTCAACATGCACCAGAACGTCGGCGACCCAGTGGAGATGCTGTTTGATTTCAAATTTGACTTGAGTGGCGATCTCGTGGGATTCGCGGACGGTCATTTCGGGGTCGACTTCGAGATGGAGATCGACATGGTACTTGAGACCAGTGCGGCGGGCGAAGCATTTCTCGATTGCCAAAGCGCCGGGCACGCTCAGCGCGACTTGACGGATCTGGCCCATTTTGCCCGGATTGGGCATGGTGTCGACCAGCAGTTCCACGGTACGACGCACGACCTGGATAGACAAGAAAAAGATGACGATGCCGATCACCATGCCACCTGCGTGATCGGCTTTTCCGAAGCGGATGGGATTAGCGAGTGTCAATCCGACCGCGACCAGGGCGACGGAGGTAGACAAGAGATCGGTGAGATCGTGCCATGCATCCGCTTCGAGCGAGGTGCTGGCGATGCGCTTCCCAACGCGGAATTTCGTAGCGGCGAGGCCGATTTTCAGAGCAACGGCGGCAATTAGGGGGTAGAGAGCGTACGGACGTAAGTGAGTTTGCTCTCCCAACCCGGTGAAGCCATGCCAGAATATGGCGGCACCTGCCAATAGGAGCAGCGCGCCCACGGCTAAGCCTGCGAGCGTTTCATAGCGACCGTGGCCGTAAGGGTGTTCATAATCGGGCGGTTTGCTGGCCAGCCAAAGGCCGGCATACACGATGGCGGAGGAGAGCACATCTCCAACGGCCTCAAGCCCGTCTGAGACAACGGAGGTTGAGCCGGCATGGATGCCGACGACGATTTTAGCTGCCGCGAGCAGGACGCCTACGCTCATACTGAGGAGGGCGATGCGGCGTCCGATCAGGTCTTCCTGGTCGGGATAGAGGGGGGGCCGGGCAGCGGGATAGGTAGGCTTCGCGCCGGCGGGCATAGTATCGAGAATATCGCGCGCGGAACAACCTGCACGAAACACGAGGTAGGGAATGAATATCCAGATAGTATGAACACGGAAGGGTCCTTGTCCGCCCAAACAGGGAGCCAGACGGGTGATTGCGCGCGAAAGCTGAGGAAATGATGGAAAAGCTTGCGCAAAACATCCAGGAGGCATTTCTCAATAACGCTAGGAAAGATAAGACCTTTCTGACTATTTACCTGATGAGCGGAGTGAAATTGTCAGGGCGGATCAAGAGCTTCGACAAATATTCGGTAGTGCTCGAGACCAACAACCAGGAGCAACTTATCTTTAAACATGCGATTTCGACGGTGGTGGTCTCGAAGCCGCTCCATGCCGCCGCTGGACATGGGGCGGGAACGGCGCCGGGCGCGCCTTTAGCCGAACCAGAGCCGCCGGAAAATAACCAGTAGTGGAGGCGCGGGAACGTACTCTGGTGGTCGGGCTCGAACTCACCCGGCGTGAGCGGTCCATTGCGGCACAGGCGGGAATTGAATCCGATAGCGACGAATCACTTGAAGAATTAGCCACGCTGGCGCAGAGCGCCGGAGGCCAGGTGATCGAGCGCTTGAGTCAAACGCGACCGGCGCGCGACGCGGCTACCCTGGTGGGCACCGGGAAGGTGGACGAAATCAAGCAGCGCGTGGACGCGGATGACATCGACACGGTTATTTTCGATCATGAGCTGACCCCCACACAACTGCGGAACCTGGAGCGGCGGCTTGAAGTGAAGGTGCTGGACAGGACGCAGCTTATTCTCGATATTTTTGCGAGGCGGGCGCGAACGAGCGAAGGCCAATTGCAGGTTGAGCTGGCGCAACTGAATTATCTACTGCCCCGTTTAGCCGGACGGGGAGTTGAGATGTCGCGCCTGGGAGGCGGGATTGGCACGCGGGGACCGGGCGAAACGCAGTTGGAAACGGACCGGAGGCGAATCGGGAAGCGCATCGCAAAATTGAAGACTGAGATCGAGCGTGTTCGCGCCACACGTGGCGTGCAACGCTCGCAAAGGCAAGCGGTGCCGCTTTCAACCGTAAGCCTGATTGGGTATACGAACGCGGGAAAGTCGACATTGTTCAACCGGCTCACGGGGGCGGATGTTCTGGCGGATGCGAAGATGTTCGCGACTCTCGATCCGACGGTGCGGCAGGTGCGGCTGCCTTCGCAGAGACGGGTTCTGGTGAGCGATACGGTTGGTTTCATTCGCAATCTGCCCACGACGCTGGTAAACGCGTTTCGCGCCACGCTCGAAGAGGTGACTGCAGCGGCGCTGTTGCTGCACGTGGTGGATGTGAGTGCGAAAACAGCCGAACATCAGACCGCGCAGGTATTGAAGGTGCTTCGGGAGATCAGCGTCGAGAGTACACCGCAGATCCTGGTCTTGAACAAAATCGATCAATTAAACGAGGGCGAAAAGTATCACGATCTGGCGAGGCTCACGCATCGAATGCTGGGCGAGACGGCGCGGCAGAACGCTACGCGCGCGGCGCTGGTGTCGGCTCGCAATGGCGATGGCATCCCCTATCTTTTGGGGTTGATTGACCAGCAAGTCTTGGAAGATGCTGTGGTGCGGCGGCGTTTCCGTCTTCCTCTAGGGGAAGGACGGGCGCTGCACCTGCTCCATGATCGTGCTGCGATCATTTCGAAGCGGTATGAGGAAGAATACTGTGAAGTACTGGCTGATGCCCCGCAATCCTTGGTAGACCGGCTGAGCCAGTTCGCGGTGGACTAAGGCCGTCGGCTCCTTATTGCAACAAATAGGCCAATTCGTTCGTCTTGCTTAATGTAGCCGCTTATGGCGGGTAAGCTGAATGACTAAGTCGCCTACTGTCCGTCTGCTGCTGGGTCTACTAATCACTTTGGCGGCGGTTACCGGGTTTTCTTCGTATGCGCTAGAGCAACTCAGTGGACTACGCAAGCTGCAGACGCAAACCATTGATTTGAACCGGCACGATTCGCTTCTGCTTCTGCAGGTGGAAAGCGATGTGAACACGATTGGGCTGAAGCTTCGGGATATGACGCAGATGCCGCAAACTTCCGGAATTGGCGAGTTTCGGAATGAGTTTGCGCGGTTGCGGGCGGATTTGGAAGGCGCGATTCAGAAGGATGCGCGGTTCGCGCCGGCAACGCGGCGGGCGGAAGACCAGGCGGCTTTGGCGGATTCGCTGAATCAGTTTTGGCGCACGTCCGATCAGGTATTCAATCGAGCCAGTACTGGGCATGAGCGGGCGGCGCGAGCGTTGGTGTCGACACAGCTTTCCAAAGAGCAGTCGATCCTCGCGAATCGCGTTTCGGCGCTGCTCGAGCGGAACAACGAATCGGAAGAGCGGGCCGACATGAAAGTGGCGTCTATCTACGCCGGCGTCGAGCGGGACATTTACGCGTTTTGGCTGGCAACGATGGTGGCGATTGTCGTAACCAGCCTGTACCTTATCTATTCGAACCGGCGTATTTTCGAGAAGCTGGAATCTCTTTCGCGGCAGCGCAGGGTGCTGGCGGCAAGAATGATTACCGTGCAGGAAGAGGTATTGCGCTCCGTTTCGCGCGAGCTGCACGATGAATTCGGGCAGATTCTGACGGCGGTTGGGGCGATGCTCGGGCGGGCGGAGCGAAAGGGCGTTCCTGCCGATTCTCCGTTGCGAGTGGAATTGAGCGAGGTTCGGCAGATCACGCACAATACGCTCGAGAAAATGCGCAGCCTTTCGCAGATGCTGCACCCGTCGGTGATCGACGATTATGGGCTGGCCGAAGGAATCGAGTGGTACGCGCAAGTGTTTCAGCGCCAGACGGGCATCGAAACCACGACAAAGGTGAGCGGGAATGCCGTGCGGATCACCGGGCAACCCGCCATTCACTGCTTCCGCATTGTGCAGGAGGCGTTGAATAACGCCGCAAAACATTCGGGCACGAAGCGGGCGGAAGTGGAGATGACTTTCTCGGCGGACAAGTTGACGGTTGAGGTGAGGGATTTTGGATGCGGCATAGCGCCAGCCCGAAGGCCTGGCAAGTCCGGTTTGGGTCTGATCGCCATGCGGGAACGCGCCGAATTATTATCGGGGAGCTTGAATGTTTCTTCAGTGCCGAATGAAGGCACTACGGTGTCGGTCATCATGCCTCTTCAGCAGGAAGATCACGCGCCCGAAGCGCTGGAAGATGAAAATATTGGGGAATTGGTTATTCGTGAATTATGAATGAAGAAATTACAGTCGTGCTTGCAGACGATCACAGCCTGGTACGCCGCGGTTTCCGGCGCATGCTGGAAGACGAGGAAGGAATGAAAGTTGTTGGCGAGGCGAGTAACGGAGTCGAAGCGATACGCATAGCGAACGAGCTAAAGCCCAAAGTGGTGGTGATGGATCTTTCCATGCCCGAGCTGGATGGCGTGCAAGCCACGAAAGAGATCGTGAAGCATTTGCCCGGCACGGAAGTGCTGATTCTCAGCATGCACTCCGACGACAACTACGTTCGCAATGCGCTGGACGCCGGCGCGAAGGGTTACCTCTTGAAGAGCGCCATGGATGTGGACCTGGTAGGCGCGATCAAAGCGGTAGCGGAAGGCAAACGGTTCATTGGATCAGGTCTGAAGTACGTCGCGCGCGAGCAGGATGACGAGTTGAGCAGGCTGACTGCACGGGAGAAGCAGGTTCTGCAACTCATCGCGCAAGGCAAATCGAATAAAGAAATCGCGACGCTGTTGGATCTGAGCGTTAACACAGTTTCAGTACACCGGGCGAATTTGATGGAGAAGATGAATATCCATCGGACGGCGGAACTAGTATTGTTTGCGATTCGCAAAGGGCTGGTGGTACCTCAGTAACGAACCTCGCGTTTACTGCGTGAGGAAGCAGAGTCGGTTTGGTCTCGGGCGTGCTGTCGATCTAATCGGCGGCTGAAGTTTTCCTGATTGTGCGCATGGCGAGTTCAGAGCTGCTGCGTGACACCAGTAATATTAAGGTCGCGCGCTATCCATAGGGATAACGTAGGTAAGAGCGCTACGTTCCTAGAGAGTACAATGGCCCAGCCGCGGCGGCAGTTC
>JAFASD010000503.1 GCA_019244945.1 Acidobacteriaceae bacterium
ATTTCATTTGCGCTACGTCCTTCGGGAAGACGTGCCCCAATTCTTCGAGAAGCTCAAAATCATGCAATCCCCCCACTCGCGCTAACGCAATCACTCCCCGCTTTACCTCCTCGGCCTTCTTATCCTCACGCAACCCTATGAACTTCGTATGCCGCAAGCGATCGCCCGTGTCCATTCCACAAACTCGAACTGCCCAACCAGCCGCGGCTTAAGCCACAATGTCGAATGCCGGACAATGCCGCATGGCTTCGTTGGACTTCCTGAAGGCCCGATAGTAGCAATCGCCGCTTGAGTGCGTCCATCTTATTTCCTCTCTTTGGAATAGTAGGAATCCTGCGAGCGTCGAACCGGTCTGGCGGGCCTGGGGCTGCATCTGAGTGACGCTGTGAGCCTGGCGCTCGTGGAGGGTATTTGTTGCGCTAATCTGCTGTTGAGAGGGCTATCCGTTGGGTATGGTGTACCTCGATGAGCGTGAAACTATTCCAATTTGGAGAGTTCGAGTTTGATTCTGAAAGCCGCGCATTGACGCACAAGGGGCGAGAAGTGAGGCTTCAGGCGCAGCCGGCGTTGCTTCTTGGCATTTTGCTGGCCCAGAGGGATCGAATTGTATCGCGGGATGAATTGCAACTCGTCATTTGGGGTAGCGACACACATGTCGATTTCGAGAAGGGCCTGAACTTTTGCGTGGGCCAGGTTAGGACGGCACTACGCGACGATGCTTCCCGCCCGCTATACATTCGGACCATTCCAAAACAGGGATATCAGTTCATCGCTCCAGTGAGCACCATTGGGGAACAAACACCTGCAGCCGAAACTGGCGATAACGCGATCTCTTCACCACGCGGCTTGCATCCATTGTCGATAGTTTTCGTCGGAGTATCTGCCGCTGTTCTCGGGGCGGTTACATTTGTGGTATGGCCAAAGGCTCTGGCCGTTCCTAATCTCGCGGTGGTGCGCTTTGATCCCGGAACTGACCAGCCCGCCATACGAAGCCTGGCCGATGAGCTTTCCGATGATATTACAGTGCGACTGACGTCAGCGAGCAACGGGCATTACCGCGTGATCGGAAATGCCAGCATTCTCCGACTTCCAAGAGAGCAACGGGATCTCCGATCTATCGCTTCCTCGCTTCGATGCCAGTACGCCGTTCTTGGGCAGGTCCAAACAAATGGCGACAGAGTTCTTGTTCTCGCCCACTTGATCCGGCTTTCAGATCTAACGCATATCTGGGTCGCGCGATGTGAACGCACAACCCATGATCCGTCCACGCTCGAATCACAGATAGCGACGGAAATCGCATCGCAGTTCGCTGCCAGTATGGGCCGTCAGCCTGATAAAGCTGGCTCATTTGGTGCTGGAAATCACTGATTTAAAGACATCTAACCCCTATCTCCAAACTGGCCTCCACTGGCGATCATCTCCCTTGCTTACCGCGAGTACTTCGCCCATTCTTGCCGTGTCAGGAGCAAACGAAGGAGGAGGCTCGATGTTCACGCGACGCGATCTTCTGCAACTCGCGCCGATAACACTATCTGCGAGGGCATTTCCGCAGATGGCTTGGCTCTTCAATGCCGTCCAAATTGACCGAAAGGGAAATCCAATGGAATTGCCCGAGCGATATCCGGCCTACTCAGCCGAATTGATCAAGACAATCGTTACGTTGGCGCATTTCGACCTGAACAACCTCAAGGACCTGATCAACCCGCATCCGCATCTCGTCAAATCAGCGTGGGATTGGGGCTTTGGGGATTGGGAAACACCTTTAGGTGCGGCTTGCCACATGGGTAGACGGGATATCGCGGAATTTCTTTGTTTCCACGGTGCAACACCGTCCTTATTCTCCTGGGTGTTGTTCGGCGATGTTGCTATGGTGAAACAGATCGTGGAACGGCAGCCAGGAATCCAGCGGACGGCCGGGCCACACAGCATCAGCCTGCTTGCTCACGCGAGGATGGGGGGAAAGCAGTCGGAAGCAGTCTTGGAATATCTGCACACACTGAAGGATGCAGATATTGCCGCACCGACCCCCCTCACTGACGATGAACGAGCGAGCATCTGTGGCAAATACTTATTTGGCGCAGATCCGTCGCAATTGGTAGAAGTCACCGACGACATGCGCCCATACGTTAACAGTCCCATGTATACCCATGCTCCGCAGCTTAACTGGACCCGCCAAGGCACGATTGGAAGACCTCTGTTCCATGTTGGAGGTAAGGTGTTTTATCCAGCGGGCGCACCGTCCATTCAAATACGTTTCGAACAGCAAGGCGCCTCCACAATCATGACGGTGCACGACAGCGAAGTGGCTCTGAGCGCTTCGCGTGAAGCAAAGGTATAGGATACCTTCCCCCGAGACTCCGAGATCGAGTGAAACGACCTTCATCGAGACGCGGTGCGGTCGCGTCCTCGGCTATGACAATGCACGTGGCATCCGCGAAGGGCGTTATCAAAGGAATCTGGAGATGCCCCGTTAAAGGATTATCCTTCTACGGCAGCCCGTTTCTATGAAGAGTTCTCCCCGTCACCCAAACCTCTTCCCGAACTATGCCGATGCCCGGCGCACGGAAATCGAGCCTCGCCTCCAGCACGGGCGAAGGACGAACCGGCTCCGCCAGCTTCCCCAGCACCTTTCTCGGGAGCAGCCCGCTTCACCAAGGGCTCTTTCATCACGCCACGCCATCCT
>JAFASD010000010.1 GCA_019244945.1 Acidobacteriaceae bacterium
GAGACCACAGTCACAGGAAAGAGCAGCTCCCGCTGATCCGAATATGAAGTCGCCGTTTGCGGGCAACCTCATGCCGAACGAGGTTGTCACGACGCAATTTCTCGTGCTCTCAAAGGAGATCCGGCACAAGAAAACGGGTGAGCCTTACCTGTCGCTTCACCTCGCCGATCGCACGGGTGAGGTTGACGCCAAGATGTGGGACAACGTTCCGGAGGTCATGGATACCTTCGATCGCGACGACTTCGTCAAAGTCAAAGGCCTGCTCCAGGTCTACCAGAACCGCTCACAATTCACCGTTCACCGCTTGCGTCGTCTCGAAGATCACGAGGTCGATCTCGCCGATTACTTTCCCTGCTCAGATCGCGATCCCGAACAGATGTTCGCCGAACTGCAGGCCATCATCGCGGACTTCGAGAATCCGCATCTGCGCAACTTGCTTCAGGAAATATTCCGCGATCCGCAAATCGCCGCGAAATACAAAATGGCGCCTGCTGCAAAGAACATCCATCACGCCTGCAGAGGCGGTCTGCTCGAGCATGTTCTATCTCTCTGCGCGCTTTCCCGGCTCACGGCAACGCACTACAAGACTCTAGACGTCGAGCTGCTTCTCGCAGGAGCGATCCTGCACGACATAGGCAAAGTCGAGGAGCTCTCGTATTCCCGCAGCTTCGGATACAGCGCCGAAGGTCAGCTGCTCGGCCATATCATCATCGGCCTGCGCATCGTCGGCAGCAAGTTCGACCAAGTTCCAGGATTTCCTCCCAAGTTGCGCACCTTGATCGAACACATGATCATCAGCCACCACGGAGAGCTGGAATTTGGATCGCCCAAAGTGCCTGCATTCGCCGAGGCGTTGCTCCTGCATCATTTGGATAATCTCGATTCGAAGATGGACGCCGTGCGCGGCGCTCTCAAGCGCGATCACTACGTTGAAAGCGAATTCACTGGCTGGGTTGCGCCGCTTGAAAGGATTCTCTTGAGAAAAGAGCGCTTCTTGCGCGAACAGGAAGCCATGCGCAGAGCGGAGCCTGAACCCAAGCCCCTTCCGACACCTGCGGTTCCAGGCACGCCCCTCCCGAAACCCATCCCCGACCAGCCGCCGGTCCCGCCAGCATCGAAGCCTGTACCCATGACCTTGTTCGGAGAAAAACTGCAAGCCGTTTTAGAGACGCGAAAGTAAGATCGCTAACATTTGGCTTTGCCGGAATGGCGTCTCCGTGCCATACTGAATCTCAAAGCGCATCGGTTAATAGTCCCGTGCTGCGCGTGGCGCGCGCAGCACAGTCGCGACGCCGTGCGCCGTCAGGTGAGAGCGAACCATGGCGCAGTTGGGAGGGGCGATTGCCCAATACCATAAGCTTTTCGAGCATAAGCGCTACCGCGATCTCGCCTGGGCCGCCGACCTTCAGGAAACCATGCGCAGCCGGCATCTTACCGATTCCGGCCGCCTCGTTTCCTCTGTCCTGAGGCCCCACTTCATCACGCAACGTCAATGCGAGACGCTCACCCGGGTGGCCGAGCGCTTCGCTTCCATCCTCGACCAAATCGAAGCCGCGGCGCTCAAATCCCCTCATCTGCTAGACCGCTTACAGATGCTGCCCGCTGAGAAGATGTTGGCGGTTCTACCGTCCGGGTACTCGCGTTTCTGTGTGACTTCTCGCCTGGATGCGCACCTCCAAAACGGCTCGCTTTTTGTGCGCGGATTCGAAACCTGCAAACCCAGAGCGCTCGGCTTTTCTGAGCTTCTCGCAGATCTCTTTCTCGATCTGCCCATCGTTCGCGAGTTCAAGCGTGGCCGTTACAAGCTATCGAAAATCGGAGGCAGAAAGTACCTTTCTGCAGCCATTCTTCAAACCTGGAAAGACTTCGGCGGATCGGGTCAGCCGAACATCGCCATTGTTGAATTCGGCGATCAATCTGCATCGGATTCGACCGAAGGTCACGTTCTCGCCGAATTGTTTCACCAGGCCGGCTTTGCCGCTCGCCTCGTCTCGCCCGATCAACTGGAATATCACAACGGCAAACTAAACGCGCAGGACTTCCAAATCGACGTTGTTTTCCGGCGTCTACTCACCCGCGAACTGCTCGTGCACTTCGATCTCTCGCATCCGTTGCTGCGCGCTTATCGCGATCGTGCGGTATGCGTTGTCAATAACTTTCGCTCTGAGCTTGCACAGCGGCGATCGCTGTTCGACCTCGTAACCGACGAGAATGTTACGGCAGGGCTGCCGTTCAGTGATCGCCGGCTGATCCGTACTTTCGTTCCGTGGACCAGGGTCGTCTCGCAAAAGAAGACCAGATACAAGGAGCGGGAAGTGGATCTACCCGAGTTCATCCGGCGTACCCGCGAGCGTTGGGTGCTGCATCCCAATGAAGATACCGGCGATCAGCAAATTTTTGTGGGCGCTGAGATGAGTGAATCTGCGTGGGATCGCGCGCTGCGTCTGGCTTTGAGAACCCCTTACGTGGTTCAAGAGCGGCTCCCCTTGAATCACGAACTCTTCCCCGTTTTCCATTACGGCGAATTGCAGATGAAAGAAGCCGAAATCTCGGTTCACCCGCACATCTTCAATGGCAAAATGCAGGGGGCATCGGCTGTCCTGGGATCTTCGGCGGGCAGTCCGTGTCCCCTCGGCATTGCTCCGGTTTTGGTGCTTTCAGAAAGCTGATTTGGGATATGCGCCTTCGGGTCGCTCTGCTTTTACTTTGTTTCGCGACCGCGTGCGTCCACCGGATGCATTCGACATCCGCGCTGTTGCTGTCGTCGAAAGCCGGCCGGCTTTTCTTGACCCCTGACTGTCAACCCGGAAGGGGACCCTGCATTCCGGGCACGCCGGTACTAGCCTCGGACTATGTGGACCGCCGTTATCAGGACTTCCGAGAATCTGGATTTATCGATCTGGATAGCGATATGCGTTTGCGAGTGGTAGGGCCGATTATGCGCCCCGGAACGGAAGGACCTCCTCTCATTGCCTCCGCCTCATCGCGCTCCCCATCGGGCGGGCTGAATATGAACGTCTTGGCTTCGCCCGATCTGCTGGGCTATGAATCCGCCATCTATGCGCTGCGCCCGACCGAAAATGGAATTGCCGCCACGCTCATCTCGATTGACGTAAAGCCCATCGCCGGATCAGCTGCCGATCTTCGCAAGACGGATTATCTTCGGCTCCCCAACTCACCGCAGTACTTGAGGCTCTACTTCCAATTGCAGCGATCCGATTTCGATCACAATTCGGCTCTGCTGACCGCGGACTCACTGTCCGCCCTCGACCAGGTCTCGAGACGATTTGAAAAAGACCCGTCCGCTGTTTGCGCCGCGACAGCCGGATGCATCACTTTGCCGCGCGGCGTGGTTATGATCCCGGAGCTAGCGGTTCATGTGCGCGAGAGAACGGTTTACGTAGCTCTGGAGAGCAACCTCCAAGACGCGCTCCGCTCGGCGGGAGAGCACGATGCGCGAACTCTGGTGAAGTCCCTAAGAATTTCCCGCCGCCTGGGCACACGCCAGGTTCCCATTCGCTTTGATCGGACTTCTGACGAGGTTCTCGGTCTACCGCTGATCGGCGGTGATCAGATCACTTGGTAGGAGCGGACGCTTTCTCGCCTTTGGTGTCTCCACTGCCACCGTTCCCCGACCAGCTTCCGGCGAGTTTCTCTCCCACCAGTTTCAAATCAATGTCGTAATCTTGGCCTTGATATGGCACGCGGAAATGGACCGTCTTCCCTTCGACCTTGAGATCCTTTACGGGATTCTCGCCGCTATCGGTGCTAGCGCTCGCGCCGTATTTTCCATCTACATAGGTAATCGATAACGTCCAGGGAATCTGGTTGCCATCGTCGGTTGAAGAAACCATGTTCCACTTTCCGGCCAAAGCATCGCTTTGTTGAGCACGAGCAGCGCTGCTCGAGAGCAAAATCATGAGACACAAGGCCACGCCGATGCCGACTGACTTGAAGATTTGAAAGAAGCGCATAAGAATTTCCTACTCTATCATTTCGGCCCCGGCCTGATCTCCCACACCTTGACTGACGCGGCTCCCGCCTGGCCGCCCTTCGAATACATTTCGATTCCGCCCGCGCTAGGCGGTGGGAAAACCAGGTTTGTCATGGCGATTCGCCCATCTTCGGCAAACACTTCGACCGAGCAGCGGTCTACCAGAATGTCGAGACGCAGTACGTTATCCGCGAGCGCTAGCGGCGCTTCCGTACGCGCCGGAAAGTCTTTGCTGAAGCCGGTCAGACCTGAGTGAGTGCGGTCCACAAATATCTTGCCCGCTTGCCGGTCGTACCCGACGATGGTGAAGTTTCTGTCAGCTGCCAATATCTTCCATCCCACCTCCTGAGCCGTGCCCAATGGAACAGAGGACTTCATCTCGAAAGCGTGGGCTTTCGTTTGTTGCGAAGAAGCTGTTCGAAGTTTCTGAATTGAATCGATCGGCCCTTGAAACAGCCGTATGCCTTCGGATGTCGTTCGCAACGACAGCTTCCGCGGAGCAGTCATCTGGCCTCGCCACGGGCTGGTCGGCAGTTTCGCGGCATACTGCCAGTTGTCCATCCAGCCAATCATCACGGGATTCTCACCGCGAGGCAGTCCGTTGAAAGTTAACGCGCAGTAGCAATCTTTTCCATAGTCGGTCCAGAGCGTCAATGAAGATGGATTGTCGTTTGTAAATCGACTGCCATCAAAGCGGCCAACGAAATATTGTTCGCCTGATCCACCTTGCAACGCTCCAGGATTCAATCCGACTTTGAGCACCCAGCGCGATTCGTGACCGTTGTCGACCGGTAGTTGGAACAACTCCGGACACTCCCATTGGCCGCTGGTTGCGCCAGCCGGACCGAAATCGCTCAACGTCCGCCACTGCTTGAGGTCAGGCGAGCCGTACAGACGCACCTTGTGATCGTTCGGAAGAGACACCGCCATGATCCACTGCTTGCTCTCGTCCGACCAAAACACTTTGGGATCTCGAAAATCGGACATATGCAGATCCAGCACGGGGTTGCCTTTGAATTTGGTCCACGTGCGGCTGCGATCGTTGCTGTAAGCAAGATTCTGCGTTTGCAGCGCGGGGCGCGAGCCGTTCTCGGGCGTATGGCCCGTATAGACCGCGACGAGACAGGGCTTCCCACCAGCGCAAAAGCCGCTGGTATTTCGCTGGTCAATGACCGTACTGCCGGTGAAGATCATGATCCCATCCTGCTCCGGTAGCGCAACAGGCAATTGATCCCAGTGCAAGAGGTCACGGCTCACGGCATGGCCCCAGCTCATGTGTCCCCACTCATCGCCGAACGGGTTGTATTGGAAGAATAAGTGATATTCGCCTTCGAAATAGACCAATCCATTTGGGTCATTTGTCCAATTCTCGTGAGGAGAGAAATGGAACTGGGGCCGGTACGTGTTTGCGTCCTGGCCCAAACAACCCAAAACGGCGCATGCGAGGAAAATGAACAGTCTCATCCCTGCTATCCTATCCACCACGGCGCCGCAATGCCTTCGCTTCCGAGATCGCTTCCGCGTATCTGCGTGGCTCTGGGCCTACCGACTCCCTCCCAATTGAGCCGGGCTGCTGAACGCGAATACAAGGATGGCAGCACGTTTCTTGAATTTCGCCTCGATCACCTTTCTGATCCCTTCGCGGGCATCGAGCTCATTCGCGACTTTCGCAAGAATTATTCTGATGCTCACATCCTGACAACCTGCCGCCATAAAGAACACCATGGCCGATATAGCGGCACCACCGAGCAGCAGCTCGAAATCTTGGAAATGGCTGCGAAAGCCGGCGCCGCAGCCACGGATCTCGAGATAGAATCCGCCGAATGCGCCA
Source organism: Acidobacteriaceae bacterium (assembly GCA_019244945.1). GTDB lineage: Bacteria > Acidobacteriota > Terriglobia > Bryobacterales > Bryobacteraceae > Bog-105. Next base: position 5,826 of record JAFASD010000010.1, read on the forward strand.
AGAGCGCTCTTCCAGATCTTCGAAAATCTGCGCCTCTCTTTGTCTCCTATCACAACTTTCAAAACACGCCCGCGCTCGATCCGGTTTTGCGGAGACTGCAACGCATACCCGCTGACGGATACAAAGTCGCAACCATGGCGCGTAAGCCCACAGACAACCTGCGGCTCATTCAATTCGCGCGTGAGCATCGCGGGTTGGGTTTAATCGCTGTCGCCATGTCTGAGATCGGAACTCCGACCCGTGTTCTGGGGCCGTCGCTCGGCTGTCTTTACACATACGCTGCACCTTCCGGGACAGACGGAACAGCGCCAGGTCAGATCTCCGCCAAGCTGATGCGTTCCCTGTACCGCTGCGAAAAGTTGACCAAACAGAGCCGCGTGTATGGTGTCATCGCCGATCCGGTTGCGCACTCAAAATCTCCCCTGATTCAAAATCGCGCCTTTCAGACGCGCCGTATCGACGCCGTATATCTTCCTTTTTTGGTCGCGTCTCCACACCTGAAAGATTGGATGGCCGCCGCAACGGCTCTTCCTGTATCAGGTTTCAGCGTGACGATTCCGCACAAGCAGCGCATCCTACGCTACCTCGACAACATCGAGCCGCTCGCCAAGCGCATCGGTGCGGTCAACACCGTGTGGCGCAAAGCAGGAAAGTGGCGGGGC
>JAFASD010000105.1 GCA_019244945.1 Acidobacteriaceae bacterium
TCAGCGCATCGGACATTCTGATCATCCTCTTGGTGTTCGTGTTGTTGTTCGGCGGGAAGAAAATTCCGGACTTAGCGAAGGGATTGGGCGAGGGGATTCGCAATTTCAAAGGCTCCTTCAAGAGCGCGGACGAATCCAAAGAAGAAAAGAAGGAAATCAAATAACCAGGGCAGAGAGATAAGCAGTGAACCCCTCGATCACTCGCGAGGTTCACTCGCCTGGAGATTGCAGGGGCTACTTCGCGGCGACTTTCTTAGGCGGGACGATCGCGTCCTTCACAGACTTAGCGACCCTGAATTTGACCACTTTCTTGGCCGGGATTTTGATCGCCTCTCCCGTTGCTGGATTGCGCCCGACGCGCGCTTTACGATCAGCACGCACAAGGCGGCCGATTCCCGGCAGGATAAACACGCCATTCTTTTTCGTTTCGCGCACAGCCAGTTCCGCGAGGGATTCCACGAACTGCTTCGCCACGCGGTTGTTGACGCCCGTAGTTTCCGCGAGTTCCCTGACAATCGCGGTTTGCGTCATTCGTTTGTTGTCAGCCATTCAAACCTCCCTTGGTTTTTGCTGAGAGAGAACCCGCGATCTTCGATTGATCTGCCTTCGGGGGAGACATTAAACAGAACGTTACGAAAATGTTTGGACTCTTCCTAGTCAACTCGATCATACGGGAGTGCAGCGCGCTTGTAAAGGTAAAACAACAAAAAACAAGGCTTTTTTCGCGATTTCTTGCTTCAAAGCTCCTCAACACCCCGTAGAATGGGCTGGAAACGAGCGGAATGCGCGCCGAACGTCGGGTCGACGGCGGTTTCAGTCGCCTGTTCCGCTTAATGACGCTGTTTGAGTTGCTGCAGGCGAGCCGTCAGTTACGGTAATTGCTCCCACCCGAGTGCCTGTGGCTTTAGGGGTAAAGGTTACAGAGATCTGGCAGCTCAGCCCTGCTCCCAAGCTGGTCCCACAATTGTGGGTTTGGGCAAAGTCACCGGAATCTGCCCCGGTCACCGCAATGCTGCTGATGTTCAGAGTTTTCCCGCTCACATTGGCGAGCGTGAGAGTTTCCGGCGCGCTCGTTACTCCAACCGTTTCGGCGCCGAACGCAATGCTCGCGGGAGAAAGTGAGGCGGGTTGTCCAATACCGGCAAGTGGGACGTCGAGCGGAGATCCCACCCCGCTGTATGCGGCTGCCAGAGTCGCCGAACGCGTGCCTGAGGCTTGCGGAGCGAATGTAATTGTCACAGTGCAGCTTGCTCCGGAAGCTAAGCTGGCGGGGCAATTATTAGCTTGGGTGAAATCAGTTATATCCGCTCCCGTGATGGACACGGCCACACCACTTAGAGTGGTGTCTCCTACATTCGAGAGAACAACGGCGTACCCCGCGCTTTTGGACCCCATATTCTGATTCCCAAACGCCACAGCGGCAGGATTGGCCGACAGCCCCACGACTGTCACGGTAAAACTTGATTCGAAGGTTGCACCGCAAGTGCTGTTCGAACTGTTAGTCACATAGTTCCCTACGAATACGTCCTGGCCTCCCGCGCTGGCCAAATCACCCGCATTCAGATGCATGATCAATTGGGTTGAGTTGACGAAAGTACTTGCGCGATAGCTGTTATTCCAATAAGTGTAAGTCTGGGAAGTGAAGCCGGTCCCATTAATAGTCAGGTTCAGAGCGCTCGAAGTCGCGGCTGCGGTAGCCGGGCTGTAACTTGTCACCGTGATCGGCGTCGCCACAGTGTTGAAATTCGCAGTAGGGATGAACTGATCGTGAATAACGTGACTTTGCGGATTTGTGCTTCCGCTCAGGCTGCCCGACCATCCTGCAAAAATGAATCCAGGATATTGCGAGTTCGCCGTAGCGGTTGCCGTCACATCAATACCGTCTTGGTAATAAGTGAGGCTGTTCAAAGTCTGACCGGTTGGCGTCAGTCCCACCGTGCCGCCGCAGCTAGGAGAAGCCAAACTGTAATAACGATAAGAAGGAGTAAGTGAAGCGACAATCGTCTGAGCGCCAGAGGCAGGCTGAATTATGTTATGCGTAAGCGCTCCTTTGTCACTCCAACTGTCCCATGTGTAATAGACATTTGTTGTAACGGGCGATTGCGGGGACGTCACCGTGATGCTGTGGGTAGTCCCGGAGTCCCACGAGGAGCCATTGTAGGTCTCCGAAAAGCCTGTCGGAAGACCGGTCCAGCTTCCGTCCACATACCCGAATAAGCCCGGATTCCAGGTCAGATTCCAGGTGTTCGATCGGGTTGCACATTGGAACGTGGTAGGTCCCGTCAAAGATTCGCCGATCGTTGTTACCGCGGTAGAAACAAATACCGCTTGACCCGTGGTAGTGGGGCTCTGAATTAAGAATGACTTGGGATTATCACTGGGCGGGCTCGGCATGTGATACCAGTCATAAAAATTGTTACCGGCATTCGGAGTAAGTATTAGAACGACTAGCTGACGGTCCGTGAAAAAAGTGCCCCCATATTCCGAAACCGGCGCGGGACAGACTGAAATGGAAGCTGCGCCACTTGGATAAACAGAAGGCATCGTGAACGGCTGCAGGCGAACAAAATTCGCTTGGTAGACTGTCGCGGCTGGTTTGTTCGCGGGCGAAGCAAGAGCGCCCGTGCCGCCTTGAATTGTGATGCTTTGCTCCGCCGCCATGCTCGTACCGGTATTCCAGCGCGCGAAAGCGTATGTAGATCCGTCGGGCGGGTTGACGTTTTGCGCGCCTGACGGCACATTGAGCGTATGCGTGGAATTGAGCGTCCAACTGAACGTGTGAGGCGCGGTGTATGTTGTGCCGTCTACGATGATCGAAAGACCTGTGGGGTTAGTGGTAACGGTGATCAGGGACGGCGCAGCACTATAAAGTCTTTTCCCCTGATCGATATCTCCGATGGAGTAACCGTTATTGTTACTGAGCGGGATGCCGGCCGGGATTGACTCTAGAACCGCAAGGTTGTTTTTCGAAAGGCTAAAAGGCGGATAGTGCATCACCGAGGCGTAGTCATACAGGCCAATGACTTGATAGTCATAAGTGAAAAAAGTGAAATTGTTCGCGACATTGGGCAGATCGGCGTTTGCCTGGTTGAATTCGATGAAAGTATTGCGGTCCGGCCGTTGATGCTCATGGAGCAGTCCGATGGTGTGGCCCATCTCGTGTAGGAAAGTCGTGACCGCACAGGAAGTGGAGCAGGTCAGTTGCTGTTCACCGCCTTTCATACCCACCCACGAGTAACCTTCGCCAGCATAGAAGCCGGAAGTTACATCGATGTTTACATAGTTTGACTGACTGGTTCTTGCCACAAATTGAATCAGGCCCGCGAAGGTGTTGTTGAACGCGCTAATCGCCTGAGTAAGGTTTGCGCTGCCACTTTGGATAACGTAGGGTACCTGATAAACTCCGTTGACTGCAGGCCAGAGTTGGGATTTGTAGTTGATCGCGAGGCCAGGGGTTTCGATGTCTGCGGCGGAACCTACGATGATGTCGCCTTCGACGACCGCATTTCCGTCCGAGACTGCATAAGTCACCGGGCGACCGCGCCAAACCCCGTTTCGGACCTCGATCGGTTTCGGGTCATCGGCCCCCGGCGGAAGCTGGCGATTGATTGCAAAGTGCACGGAATCACTTTCATTATTTATGTCGACCGCAGTGACAGTGATCCGATTCAAGCCGAGCCGTAGTGGCACATTGTTAACTGTCCAATGTGAGAGGCGCTGGTCGTAGGTCCAAACGCCCGTGCCGCGATTGCCGAACTGATCCACCCAAATCACGTTGGCTAGGCCGGAGTCGGATTCGGCGATGCCCTCGAGATCCGCAAACGGCTGCTCTGTTTCCTGATTGGCAGGCGATGAGGCAGCCACCCGCAATGGCGTAGGAGCCGTCTGAGCGATTAGGCAGCCCGCCCAAGTAAAGATTAATGTCGTGTACCAGGATGCGCGCAGAGTTTTTGTGGTCAAGGCTGAGATCTCTTTGGTCGGAGTGGGCTAAGGCTCAGGCGCCCGCCGATCTATCTTAGCGTGAAATCCCACGCTACAATAAGGCAGCCCGCGACCCGCGTGCCCGGGTGGCGAAACTGGCAGACGCAAAGGACTTAAAATCCTTTTCGCCGCAAGGCGAGTGCGGGTTCAAGTCCCGCCCCGGGCACCAGACACGACGTTACGACCAAAGTATTGTGTAGGTGTTTGTGCATGTTTGTCCTCTTTGCGCCTCCAGATACGCATCTTTGATGTCGCGAGCATCGGTGTTGTTGTAGCGCCACCGCATGCTTGCGGTTTTGTGCCCTGAGATCTGCATCGCGATCTTTTCCGGGACGCCCGCGCGGATCGTATTGCGCACTGCCGTCCGACGCAGATCATGAAAGAGCAAATTCGGAACACTCGCTTTTTCACAGGCTTGCTTCCAGTTTGCCTTGAAATCTTTCACCGGCTTGGCATGACGTGAGAACAGCCAAATGCACTTCGGCGATTCGATTCAAGATTATTCACTTGACGAAGCACGGCCCGGAGGCATATCCTAGGTGCCGAGGCCGTTCCCACGACAATAATTCAAGCGGCTTCCCGAAAGGAAGGCCATGACGATAGCAGTCGGGCTCTTGGCGACTGATGGAATCGTGTTGGCAGCCGATGCACAGGAATGCATTCCCGGTTACGCGAAACGGAAACAACACAAGATTATGCCCGGAAGTACTAGCGGGGCTTGTATTGCTGTAACTGGTGCTGGGAATAGTACGTATATAGACCACGCTACTTCCGAAATCATTCGCGAAGGCCTGAACCTAGCTCCTGTGACAGCCTCTGAATATCAAGCTAACCTTCAAGCGACGCTCAGGGATATTTACGAGAAGCACGTAATTCCCTTTGCTTCATATCCCGATGACTACCGACCGGACTTCTCACTGGTGATAGCGGCGGGCAATAAGTTTGGCACAATGTTGTTTGTAAGCGATAAGAACTTACTTACAAACGTACACAGTTTCGAGGCGGTTGGGTGCGGAGCGTTTATGGCCAAAACTCTTTTAAGCACGCTCTATAAGCCGTTCCCCACGCTAGAGATTGCCGAGTGTCTAGCAGTCTATGTAATCCTTCAAGTCAAACGGTTCATAGACGGTTGCGGTGACGATACAGGGGTAGTGACCGTTACCGGCAGACAAACACGGTGGGAAGGCGATAAGCGGGTCAAGGAGATCGAAGATCTTTGCGCCAAATTCGTGGATATTCAGAACAACGCCTTTCATCACGTGATAGGTTATCAAGATTTTATTACTGGGGAGCAGATACAAGAAGAAGACATCCGGCTCAACCTGTCTAGGCTGAAGGATTGCTTTAGGCCGTTAATTTCGCAAACGTCAGAGGGTCCGCAGTAACCATATGCCGCAAGGTGTCTGTAAACAGATCCGAGCGATTCCGCCGATTAAACCGAAAGCTCATCTCTTCGAGATAGGCGGGAAGGTGCTTTCCGCTGATCTTATGCCACGTTCCGATAATTCCACGCTTCAAAAGCGAAAACGCGGACTCGACCGTATTCGTATGGATGTCGGTTCCAAGGCGGACATACTCACCAGCGCGATGGTTGACCGTTTCGTGTTTCATGTCGCCAACTGCTTTCGGGTAGGCGCTGAACTCGTCAGTAACAATGACGTCAACATCGGCGCTGATGTTCTCCTGAACGTACTTCGCCAGCGTTCCAGACTTGACATCTTCGGCACGGAAGAAACGGAGATCTCCCCCGCGTTGCCGGATGCCGATGACGATCTCTTTGTTGTCCAACTTAGCCGCTCGGCCCTTGCCGCGATTCTTTCCGCCTACGTAGGTCTCGTCTATCTCGACAGTGCCGTCAAGCATCGGCTTATCCGCTTCGATCATCGAGTGACGGATGCGATGGCAGAGATACCACGCGGTTTTATAACTGACTCCGAGCGTCCGCTTAAGCTGATTGGCAGACATGCCTTTGCGTGCTTCCACAAGAAGCAGGACGGCGAGAAACCACGTTTCGAGCGAAAGATGGGTATCGTGGAAGATCGTTTGAGTCGTAACGCTGAACTGGTAGTGACACTCAGAGCACTCGAATTTCTTCTGCGTTGCTACCTCGAATACGTCGCGGCTCTTGCATCGCAAGCACTCGACCCCGAACGGCCAGCGCAGCCGTTTCAGAAGCTCACGGCAACGGTCATCGGTCCCAAACATCCGGTTAACATCAATCAGGGTCATGACTAGAAAACCTCCACGCGACAAGAGTCCGCTGAGCCGAGTGCCGACGCGAAAACTGACGGCAAGTCTGCGAAAGGAGCTAAAGCACAGATTGGACGAGCTAGATCCTGATTGGAAGACTGGCAAAGCCAAGAAGCCGAAGCGTTTAGGTCCATCGCAAGAATAGAATATCACGATGCTCTTACTTCGTAAAGTAAATAATCATGATTCGATTTGAACGCGGCTCAGCAACATTTCGAGACACCGCTTCATATCGCCGTAGATCGGTGCTGTTTTCGGATTGTGATTCTTTGTCACCAGGCCGTTAACGTAAATGAGACCTTCTTCTAGATCGACCCAGCTGCGCTCTAATGCGAGGAGTTCGCCCGTGGGCATGCCGAGATGCTACGCGACGACAAAGACGGGCTTGATCTCGTCTGCGAGAGCGTCCAGGATGAGGCGATGTTTGTCGGCTTCTAGAAAGCCTTCGCGAACGTTGTTCTCTGGAGTGCCTTGATATGACCATGATCATCAGCTCGTCTTTCGGCTTCCCGTCATACCCCAGTCGAAATGCACGCCTTAGCAGTGCGAACGCCAGAAAGCTAATGCAAGCGCAGTCTTAGTACGTTTCCATAGCCGCCCAACGTCTCTGTATAATCCAACAGATTTCTGGTCCCCGAAAAGATCTGGATGTCGAACGAGTCGCCTATGGTAGCGGTAATCGGAATATCGAAAGTGCCTGTTCCGTCAGGATGTCCTTCCGAGGATCCGTGCGGGCCAATGATACGCACCAGCAACTGTGATGGGTCCCCAGGCGCATTTTCTATGATTCCCTGCACATGAGATTGCGGCGCAGGGCTTGGCTCAAGCCGCAAATCGCAAACGTTGGATACGGGCTTGCAGGTGACCCAGATAGATCGATATCCCTGAACTTGCGGGAGGAGTCTGACGGGATCGCCAGAAAGCGCCGGGTCGAGACCTCTGAAGTGCGCTAACCCGTCAGGGTCTATGGTCTCGGAGCTGCGGTAAGATCCCCAATCCGCAAGAATTGTTCCTGAAGTAATCAGCTGAGCTGTGTCGCCGACCCCCGTGGGACGCACTTCGAGTTCGAACGGCGAAGAGGTCTGCGGCACGAGTCTAAAGCCTCCGAGAACCACTAGGCAGAATACGACGATCGGCCCGCCAAGTTCAACTGCGTTTCCGAACTGGTGATGCGTAAGCGAGGCATAGCTTTTCATTGCACCGAACAGAAATGCTGCGCACGCGAGACCCCAAGGTATCAATAGTAAATAGAAGACGCGGTTCTGCACGGTACCCGCGAGATGCGGAACCTGGCTGATAAAGAAAACCAGAAGGGCAACACCAACTGCGAGTCCTGCCAGAGCAATAAACGCGTAAGCAAGTGGGGATAGAGGCTGCGCGCTGGGGATCTTAGTAGCTCCCTGCCTCGGTGTTCTTGACATGGGTAAGATCACTCCGGCAGCGTTTGCTCTCTGTTGGTCGAAGTCGTCGTTTTTTTGGAGCGCTTTAGAGGTTTTCTCTTTGGCTTGGCAGTGTCCGTGGTGGTCTCATTTGTATCTGTCGCGTTTAGCTCGGCATCTACGCTTTTTTCTTGGGTGTCCTTTTTGTGGCCGCGCTTCTTTGTGCGCGGAGAACCCGTCGAGTCCGAGGCATTCTCGCCAGTATCTGATGTAACTTCTTGATTCTCCGTAGTCTCATGAGTTGCGGCCGCTGATGCAGGTTCGCGTGCTTGCGGTGCGACGGCTGCCGGAGGTTGGCCGACACCTGTCGGCTGACTGCCCTTGATCTCTGCGCCAGAGGTCTTCGGGGCCGGCTTAGCTGGTGAAGATTGAATTTCCGCAGCAGACCGCGTTGCGTTAGCCCCGGAGTGAGTTTCAGGTTGCGCTATGCCCGTATTTGATACAGGCGGAACCGCCGTTTCCGGTTTAACGCTCAGGTGCTGAGAGGTGACTACGTTCTTACCTGGTGCTGCAAGATCGGTCTCGGAGGCGCTTCCCGCCTGAGATTTGAGATCTTTGCGTGAAGGCTCGGTTCGTTTTTTCGCGTCTGCCACAACGAGCAGGTCTTTTTTGACGAGTTCGGCTGCCGGCGAGTCCGGCATTTCTGTAAACGCTTGCGTCAGACTGCGTTCTGCGGCCTCGTATTTGCCAAGCCCAAACTGCGCACGGGACAAGCACACCCATTTATCATTCCAATCTGTCCTGTCGCTTCGTTCCGCCGACTGCAGCGCTTTCAGAAAAAATTCTTCGGCGTTAGCGTAATCGCCCCGGTAAAGCGATCCAAGCCCGCTTTGGTACGGTGTCTTGGCAGATTCTATCCAGCGACTGACGCCCAATTCGAATTCCGTTCGGGAGAGATGCAGTTGCTCGGATTCTTGTCTTACGAATTCTCGCTTGTAAGTGTTGGGGTCAGCATTGTCTGGTCGCGTGCTCATGCCTCCCTCTCGGGCTGAGGCAGAGACGTAGCTGGAAAGCAGCAAGGGCACCGAATAGGGAAAGCCAGGCGCGACGAGTTGGGCGTGCGGTAACTTGCGCATCGTTTGCGCGGGTTTATTCGAAGTTCCGGCCGCGGGCGTCGGTGGTTCTTGAGGAAATGAAAAAGCATAAGATTTCATAGAACAGGTGAACGCCGACAGATCCAGATTTGGCCGTAATGGCGACAAGTAGAGTACCACGGGATTCGCGCCAGGCTTGGGCAGGTTGAACCCCCCACGCGGCGGCGCACAGGGTGCGTCTACTATCCAGCCCCGCACCGTTATTCTGTAGAAAGACCCAACATCATACGGGGGGACGGCCATTGAAAAGTAGCCCGCACTGTTACTCCAAAACGTCCCGCTACGCCCTTCCACTGTTATTTCCGCATGGACAGGTTGATCGTCGCCATCGCGCTGCAAAAAGCCCTCGACGACTCCGTGCGCGGACTGTCCGGAAAGCGCAGAAGGGTACAAGACAATGTGCAGCAACGAGAAACAAGTGAAGCACAACAAAGACAAACAATGTGCCCGCGTCACTTTCGAAGAACGAAAACGGTTCGATAACAACATCGGTAACAAAACGGCCCTTTCCCAATTCGGTTCTACATTGTAACCCCTTTTACGCTACGATAGGGCGCTCCTCCGTGATGCCTCATTACAATCTCCCCATTTGAAGACGCAAGCCGTTCAGCTCGCGAATCTGCTGATTCAGCAGCCCATCGACTGCTTTGCTCGCAGCCGTAAAGATTATCCGCATGCGGCTCTTCAGGACTTTGAGCCAGTTCTCGTCGTAGGGCGCGTTATCGGATTCGGTTCGGTTTCAAGTTGAAGCTCAGCGCATACGAACGCGCTGCCTAGCTCGGCCACTTACCTGACAGTCAAGCAAGATTTACAGAAAACGCACCGCCACCGTCGCCGGTTGCTGTCGATTCCGCATTTTGCCCGTTGAATTCAGCGCTACGTTTTGCCAGGAACTTCTCCGGATTGTAGAAGAGCGGCTCGCATGATAACGGGACGGGCCTGACCAGCTCGGGGCACCATCAAAAACCAGCTAATTAACCCTCGCCTTCCGCTTCTCATACTCCGCAAACATCGCCGCCGCCTCGCTCTTCCGATGCAGCTTCCGGTAAAGCAAGGCAAGCGAATAATAACTGTTCGAAGACGCCGGGTCGGCCGAGATAGCGCTCCGGTATTCCTCGATCGCTTCCGCCGCGCGGGCTTCTTTCTCCAACACGCGTCCCAGATGGTAGTGCGCTTGCGCCAAATGTGGATCGTATCGGAGCGACTCCCGCAACGATTTCTCTGCTTCCTTTAGCTGATCCATTCGAAGCAACAAGAAACCGAGATCGTGCGGCGGCCATGGCGAAGGATGCGCCTGTG
>JAFASD010000275.1 GCA_019244945.1 Acidobacteriaceae bacterium
AGAGGAAATGAGCTTTCGCCACGATAGCTTTTCCGGGGCTCCCCGACCGTGCAGGATGGAGGATCGGCCCAAAAAGCTTTGTAATATGCGCCGCGATAGTAGTAGCAGGTGAGGCGGAAGCCCCCGGGCGCCCAAAGAATGAGCAGCGCGCCGGAGACGGCGGCCCAGGAGGGGAACCAGTGCGGCCATGCGCCGAACCAGGAGTGCGCTGCGTCTCCTAAAACGTCAGGTGAGTAGAACGGCGACAAATAAGGGCCGAACCGATAATGCTTCCCCTGAAACGCCGCCCACGTTGCATAAACGATGAATAGTGAGAGCCCCAGAAAGGTGAGCAGCGGTTGTACCCACCAGAAATCGCGTCGCGAAGTGCTGCCGAAGCGATTGTCACGCACAGGAACATCAATCGAGGACATGGCGAGTATTCCGGTTGACAGAATAGCAAGGGCCCGATCGATTCAGATAAAAATAGGGATCAAATTGTGACCGAAAATTCTGAAGAACGGGCGAGCCAAACTCCCGCCGCCAATCGAATTTTCCTGTTATCGCCTGCGAGAGCGGGCGGCCCGCGCTACGAGATGCTTCTGCGCGAGGAGGCGCGGTTCGATCTAGCTCTGAAAGTCCGGGAGGGAACCGCGACCATAGGCGAGGTTTACAGCTTTATCAGCGGGTTGTATTTTCGAGGAAAGATGGCCTATGCCGAGGCATTTGCTGCTGCTCCACCCGGAGTTCCGCCGGCCCTGGTCATTGTGCCGGGCGCCGGACTTGTTCCGCCCGCAACGTCTGTTTTGATTGAGCAACTGCGCGCGATCGCGCAGATCCCGGTAGAGGAAAGCAATCCCACTTATCGAACCGCCCTGCTCGAAGCGGCAAGATTGCTGGATCACCATGCGGGACCGGCATGCCAATGCGTGCTTCTCGGCAGCATTGCGAGCGGGAAGTACACGGGTCCTCTTCTTGAAATTTTCGGCGAGCGCCTGGTGTTCCCAGTGGACTTTGTGGGTCGCGGCGACATGAGCCGCGGCGGCCTTATGCTCCGATGCGCGCACTCGGGAACCGAATTGCCATATGTCCCCGTCGCGGGAGCAGTGCGGCATGGCGCACGCCCACCCAAGTTGGAGCGATGGCGGAAGCCGTAATCTTCGTCGGTCTGCAAGGATCCGGCAAGACCACCTACTTCACCAAGCACTTTGCCGACACTCACGCGCACGCGAGCCGGGATGTGCAGCAGACTCCCGAACGCGAAGAGGCATTCGTTCGGGAGTCCCTTTGCTCAGGGCGCTCCTTCGTGCTCGACGATACGAATGCCACGCGCGCGGTTCGCGCGCAATACATCCGCGCGGCAAAAGCGGCCGGATTTTACGTGATCGCTTACTTCTTCGACACTCCCGTCCGGACCGCAATCGGGCGTAACAATCATCGGAAAGACAAGAAGCCGATTCCGGTGCCGGCGATTCTGAGAACGGCGAAGCGGCTGGAACCGCCCTCGCTCGAAGAAGGCATTGATGAAATCCGGACCATTGCCGCCGAGATCAAGGACCCGACCGAATCCTGACGCATTCGCTGATTCGGTTTGTACACTAGAGTTGATTCTGCTCGAAAGCGCCTCAATCCGTTCGAATCCATGAAAATTTGCTATTTTGATGCATTTTCCGGCATTAGCGGCGACATGACCGTAGGCGCGTTGGTGGATGCCGGAGCCGATTGGGGAGCACTTGAATCCACCTTGATGAGCCTGAATCTGGGCGCATCCTTTCGCATCGAAAAAACGAAGCGCAAAGGAATCGCCGCCTCGAAATTTTGGGTGGCCTCCACAGGCGATCAAAAGCATCGGCATCTGGCGCAAATCGAAAAAATGATCGGTGCAGGAGCGCTTTCCAAAACAGCCCGGGAACACGCGGTAGCGGTTTTCCGGCGGCTCGGAGAAGCCGAAGCGAAATCTCACAATGTACCGATTGAGAAAGTTCACTTCCACGAAGTCGGCGCGGTCGATTCTATCTGCGACATTGTGGGCGCGTGCGCTGCACTGGACATCTTGGGAGTGACAGCCGTCCATTGTTCACGCATCAATGTCGGAAGCGGAACCATCAATACAGAGCACGGCGTGCTGCCCGTTCCCGCGCCCGCTACGGCTGAACTTCTGAAAGATCGCCCCATTTATTCTTCTGGACCGGAGACGGAGTTGACGACTCCTACGGGCGCTGCCCTGGTGAGTACGCTCGCAGCCGAGTTCGGCGGAATTCCCGCCATGAATACGGTCGCGCAAGGCTTCGGAGCTGGAGAAAAGGATTTCCCTGTTCAAGCGAACGTGCTTCGCGTGCTTATCGGCGAGTGCGGGCGCGCTACGGAAGCCATCAACGTGACCGTCATCGAGGCGAACATTGACGATTCCACGCCCCAGGTTCTGGGTTACGCGATGGAACGGCTGCTCGAAGCGGGAGCGCTCGACGTGACGCTCACGCCAATTTTTATGAAGAAGAACCGGCCAGGTACGTTGGTTTCCGTACTGACCACGCCCGAACTGCGCGAGCGGCTCACCTCGATCTTGTTCGCAGAGACGACCACGCTGGGCGTGAGAATTCTGAACGCGGAACGGCGTGTGCTTGCGCGGAGCACAACCAGCGTGGAGACATCCTACGGCACAGTGCGTGTCAAACATACGGACACGGGAAGCTTTGCGCCCGAATATGAAGATTGCCGCAGAGCTGCTGTAGAGCACGGGGTTTCTCTTCGCGCGGTGATCGCTGATGCCAGCCAGGCATTTCGCAAGCAGATCAATCGATAACGAACTTCATGAGCAAAGGCAAGTACTACCTCACAACACCTATCTACTATGTCAACGCCGCGCCACACATCGGGCATGCCTACACGACGATTGCGGCAGAGACGATCGCGCGCGTCAAGCGGATGGAAGGCTACGACGTGGTGCTCACCACCGGAACGGATGAGCATGGCACAAAAGTCGAGCGCGCGGCGCGAGCCCAAGGCAAGACGCCCGAAGAATTTGTGGATCTCATTTCGAATGAGTTTCGCGGAGAATGGCGTAGACTCGATCTGCAGATTGACCGCTTCCAGCGCACCACCGCTGCTAATCATGCAAAGCTCGTAAACGCTCTTTTCGACGCCTGCCGGGCGAATGGGTACATCTACAAAGGGTCGTACACGGGAATGTACGCGGTCGTGAGTGAATCTTTTGTCAACGATGCGAAGCCGGGCGATATTGATCCCGAAACGGGGAAGCCGTATGAGCAGGTCACGGAGGAGAATTACTTTTTCAGGCTTTCCGCTTTCACGGAGCGGCTGCTCGAGTTCTATGACGCGAACCCAAATTTCATCCAGCCTGAAATTCGCCGCAACGAGGTGCTGAGTTTTGTCAGGCAAGGTTTGGCAGACCTGTCGATCACTCGCACCAGCATCAAGTGGGGAATCCCGGTCGACGCTGATCCAGCGCACGTTTTTTATGTTTGGTTTGACGCGCTAACCACGTATATCAGCGCGGTCGAGGGCGAAAAGTGCTGGCCCGCCGACTTGCATTTGATCGGCAAAGAAATTCTGCGCTTCCATGCGGTCTATTGGCCGGCTTTTCTAATGGCCGCCGGTTGGGAGCTGCCGAAGCGAATCTTCGCGCATGGCTGGCTCCTGTTTGAACACGACAAGATGAGCAAATCGCGGGGCAACATTGTCCGCCCTGGTCCGATTCTCGAGGTGATGGGCGCCGATGCGCTCCGTTATTTTCTGCTGCGTGAAATCGTGTTCGGCCAGGACGGCAGTTTCAGCTACGACGCTCTGATTGGCCGTTACAACTCCGATCTGGCGAATGGTTTAGGAAATCTCGCAAGCCGCACGCTGAATATGATTCAGCAGTACCGGGCCGGCATTATTCCCGAAGGCGGGCAAGATGACGCGATTATCCGCGCGGTCCTTCCCACCGTTTCCGCCGTTCTCTCTGCATATGACTCGCTTGATTTTTCGCGCGCACTCGAGCAGATCTGGAGCATTATTTCGCTCATCGATAAGTACATCGTCGAGCGCGCGCCTTGGAAGCTCGCCAAGGATTCATCCGAAGATTCCCGGAAACGATTGGATGAGACGCTCTACAATGCCGCCGAGGCGTTGCGGATCATTTGCGCGCTGGCTCACCCAGTTTTGCCGCATGGAACGGAAACAATTTGGAGGGATCTCGGCTTCATGGAGTCAATTAGCCGCATACGAGTCGAGGAATCAAAGTGGGGTGGACTGAAAGGCGGGCAGAAAATCGGTACGGTGGGGCCGGTGTTTCCGCGCCTCGAGTTGAAGCCGACTATTCAGAAGATGGAAGAACTGGAATCTAAAGAAAAAAGCCGTCAGGCGGCGCTGGTAGGCAAGCCTGCGGAAGCCGGCGCGTCACCGGAACGTGCCCCGAATACGGAGCTCATCTCGATTGAAGATTTTTCGAAAGTTGAGCTTCGGGTCGGCGAAGTGAAATTCGCCGAGCGCGTGAAGGGCGCTGATAAGCTGCTGCATCTCAAAGTGGACATCGGGGAGCCGGAACCGCGCACGATCGTAGCGGGCATTGCGCTCGCCTACAAGCCGGAGCAGCTCATTGGACGCAAAGTGGTAATCGTGGCGAACCTGCAACCCCGCAAAATGCGCGGCCTGACCTCGCAAGGCATGATCGTGGCGGCGAGTCTGGAAGGTGACGTTCCGATGCTCGCGGGCTTCATCGAGGATGTTCCGGTCGGCGCGCGGCTGAAGTGAGAGGCGTTGTTATACTCGGGTTGATTCCACGGCTCGCTGGAGTGGCGGAACTGGCAGACGCACGGGACTCAAAATCCCGCGTTCTTCACTGAACATGTGGGTTCGACCCCCACCTCCAGCACCACTAATAAATCAATAACTTAGCAAAAAACCCCGCTCCTAGCGTGTAATGGCGTGTAACGTGCAATTTGGTTTGCATGCCGCGCCATAACCGTTCGCGACCTGGTGAAAGCCACACTTCGCCATCGGCCTGATCGGCTGATTATCGGAGAGGTTCGAGGAGGCGAAGCATTTGATTTGCTCGATGCTCTGAACACCGGGCACTCCGGCTCGATTCTACGCTCCACGCTCATTGCGCGAACCAGGCGCTCACGGCTTGCCAGTCTCGCGTTGCGCGCCGATGTCGATCTTCCTTATCGTGCGATTCAGTCGGAAATTGGCGATTTGGTGAACCTGGTCGTGCATATCGAGCGCCGCGAAGGGCGGCGGTTCGTTTCTCAAGTCTTGTCAATTCACGGCTACGACGCCGATTCAAACCAGTACATCACGATTTACCAAAACTGAGAGGCAGCATGCCGCATCGCGCACAAGGGCGGTGCGTCCCGGGTTTTGGCTTCCACGAGAAGGACTGCTCAGTCCAGCATCAATCTGGGGAGCGATTCGGTTTTCCGGGACTGGATACCGTTTCGTAAAGCTCGGTTGCGTCTCCATTGGCTGACTTTCCGAATATCACCATCTGCCTGCGCCGGTCGATAGCGACGCGATCGAGGACAGTCGCCGCCGATCAAAAGCTGGATCGCGCGGATCGACGGCTTGCCCTGACGCACCCTTCGGTGCCGTCCACGCGAGTGACTTTGTACTCACCTGCTGCCCGGTGCGGCAGCAATGCTGTTGATCGAAGCGTCGTGCCTAGCTATATCCGATTCAACCGTGCAGGTTCCTTACATCTGTGGATGGCGACCAGGACGGCGCCGTATTGCGGTTTCTTCCTTTCTTTATGCCATCAGTCGACCCTCAGCGCTGGCGTTTTCCACTCAACGCAAGCAGGTTTGCAAATCTCGGCCATCGGCTCCATAATCGGATTTCCTCATGCGAGGGAGAGTTTTGGGAGGCCTAAATGCTTTCTTGTCTCAAGGGTGTTTGCGGAATACTTCTGACGCTTTTCGCCTCGTTTCAACCGACCTATGGACAGGAGGTTCCGGTCAGCCGCCCAGCAAATTCAAATATGCCTGCCAATATGCGGTTTTGCGCATTCTTTTGCTTCACGCTGACGATGCAGGGAGATCACTATGACGCCATCGCCGAAAACAGTCAGGACGGTAAATCGGAGTCGACGTATCGAGTCGTGCGTTTTTCGCCGGAATCCGTAGTGATAAACCGCACGGAGGCGAGCGGCAGAACAGCGGTGCTGACTGGACGCATATCGCCCGACGGCAATAGCATCGTCGAGGGCAAGATCACTTGGAACAATGACGATGGAAGCCGGCCCAGCTTTCCGTACCAGATGACTTGGGGAAGTGCCTTTCCATCGGCAATTCTCAACACCTCCTTGGTGGGTTTTGGAGACGCCGTACTGCCAAATGGAGATGCCATCAGCATGCCCGATGTCATGCACTTTTGCGGCCCAGCGAGTTGTTTCACGTTGAACCTAAAGGGTCATGCCTATGAGGTCGATCCACTAACCGCGAGCCCCATTCCTGGCTGGCGAAGTATATGGAGGGTCGAAACGTTTACACCGCAGCTCGTGGTTATCAAACGCCGCGACTCAGCCCCAGGTAAGCCCGACTGGACTGCGGCGTATACCGGCCAAATTTCGGCGGACGGAAATAGGCTGATCAACGTTACTTACAACGGTAGCCGTGTCAACAAATCTGTTTTCACGTGGGGCCTGGCACTCACGTATATTCCGGGAAGTAATAGCGAGCGGGACAGACTTTTACAAGCCAATCGGCAGCAGATGCCTTCCGCTGAGGCCGAAGCCCTTGTGGGCGGAGCGCTCTTGTTGCTCTTT
>JAFASD010000363.1 GCA_019244945.1 Acidobacteriaceae bacterium
CTTTTCGGCGGCGAGTCCATTCGCCGCGACCTCATAGCGCACAAACAGCGCACCGGTTATGTGCCGGAGGAGCCGCATCTTTATGCTCATCTGAGTGGTCTCGAATACCTGACCATGGTGGCCCAACTGCGCGGCTTGCCTGCGAAGCGCTCTGCCGAACGCATTGATGGCCTTCTTAGGCTTCTCTCGCTCCATTCCGACCGCCACGCTCCCATCTCCGCCTATTCGAAAGGTATGCGCCAGAAGATCCTTCTGGCCGGAGCGCTCCTGCACGATCCCGATCTTCTCCTGCTCGACGAGCCGTTTTCCGGCTTAGACGTCCCTTCAGCGCTGGTTCTCCGCAGTCTCGTGCAAGAGTTGGCCGCGCGCGGCAAAGTGATCCTCTTCAGCTCGCATGAGCTCGAAATCGTGGAGCGCGTTTCCTCACGCGTGGTCATCCTCCATCGCGGCAAGGTCGTCGCCGACGATTCTATCGAGCATCTCCGAATGCTGCGCTCCGCTTCTACCCTCGAAGATGTTTTCTCACAGCTCGCCATCGAGCAGGACACCGCCGCGGTTTCCCGCGAAATCGCTGACCTGATTCGTCGATGACTCCCTAACCGTGAAGAACCTGCAATTCCGTGTCCTTTACCGTGAGTTCCTCTTCCGGATTGTCGACCTGGAGCTACTCTCCAAGCACGCGGAAGGCGATAGCCGCACACTGCTCGGTCAATTCGCCTCCCTACTCCTTTTCTGTAGCGTGATTCTTGCCGTGGGGGCTGGTATCTGGGCCGCCAACATTCGAGATCATCGAGTGCCCCCGCTTGTTCAACTAACTAGCGCCTGGACCATGCAGCACTTTCTCATTGCGACCACCATGCTGGTAGTCGGTCTGTTCGCCGTGCTCAGTTGGGAATCCACTTTTCCGGACCGCCGTGACGTTATGGTTCTGGGACATCTCCCCATTCGCGGCCGCACACTGTTTCTGGCGAAAGTCGCCGCCGTTGCGAGCGCTCTGGGTCTCACTCTCGCGACTCTGCATCTCCTGGCGGGCATCGCCTGGCCTCTGGCGCTCGCCCAATTCAATTCCGCCCCCGCTCCGGCACTGGTGTTTGACGCAGCGCTCCCGCCCGTACCCATTGCGGAATTCCCCTCGGTCATGCAACGCGATATAGCGCCCATGCTGCGAAGCCTCGATTTCGCGGCTACGGACGGAGGCGCGGGAATCGTCATCGGCGTCTTCCGCCACGGCGAGCGGCGCATCATGAATTACGGCGCTGCCAAACCAGATTCTCTCTTCGAGATTGGTTCCATTACCAAAACATTCACCGGCTTGCTGTTAGCGCAAATCGCCGTCCAAGGAAGACTAGACATTCGTGATCCTGTCCGCTATCTGCTTCCCCCAACCGGCGCCACGGCGCCAACAGGCGCCGAAATTACATTGCTTGACCTCGCAACCCACCATTCCGGCTTGCCGCGCATGCCTGACAACACAGTCCCCGGAGATGCCCACGAGATCTACACCAACTACCACGCATCCGATCTTCACGATTTCATTCAGCGGCATGGCCTGGGAAAGCCACTAAACACGGATTTCCTTTACAGCAATCTCGGCTTCGCCGTGCTTGGCGCAGCGCTGGCGAACCACGCGCGTACTAGCTATCCGGAGCTTCTGCAGCGGGAGATCACCGGGCCGCTTGCGATGAACGACACCGTCATCACGCTCTCGCCGGAACAGCTTTGCCGCCTGATGCAAGGTCATGACTATCGCCGCCTTCCAACTCCTCGCTGGGATCTGGATGCTTTCGCAAGCGCAGGCGGCATCCGCTCCACCGCCGCCGACATGCTCACCTATCTCGAAGCACAGCTGCATCCGGAAAAAACACCGTTCCGTGCAGCCCTGGTGGCGTCCCATCTGCTTCGCAATTACGTCGTCGGCGATTTGCGAGTCGCCTTAGCTTGGCTCTACGACCCCGATACGGGCGTATACGAACATGGTGGTGGTACCGGCGGCTTCACCAGCTTCGCCTTTTTCGACCCGCGCCGCGACTTCGCCGCCGTCGGTTTCATGAATGCCGCGCCAGTCAACTTCCCTTTCATGGAGGTCCTGTCCGAACATGTTCGGCAGCGCCTCTCTGGAGAACCCGCATTGTCGCTGGCGCCGGTCTCCGTTCCACCCGCGGGACCCATCCGTTCCTTCGTCGCGTATTGGATCGCCATGCTCGCCTCGGGCATCTTCATGTTCTGTTGCGTGCTCGGTCTCCAGGGTCTCGCCGCTCACTTCCTTCCCCGCCGGTGGTTTCTCCGCGTCTCCGCATTTCTGCAACTCGCGGTCTTCTGTCTTCTCGTCTGCAGCTATTTCTTGCAGCGGTCTCCACTCACCGTACTGGTAGCCGGTCCACGGCAACCCTGGATTTCCTGGATCCCATCCTACTGGTTCGTCGGCCTTTATCAGCAATTGAGCGGTTCGCTCCATCCCGCGCTCAGCCCCTTTGCCCGTCGCGCCTGGATCGGTCTCATCGCTGCCATTTGCGCCACCGCCATCGCTTACGCGGTGTCGTATCTCCGCAGTCTCAGTCGAATCGTCGAAGAGCCAGATATCGCCCCAGTTTTCGAAAGCCAGTGGCTGCCGCGTTTCGGAGGACTATTCGAAACCGCCATCGTGCAATTCAGCATCCGAAGCCTGCTCCGCAGCCGCCGCCATCGTATGATTTTCGCTTTCTATTTAGGCGTCAGTCTCGCCTTCGCGATTCTTTTCTTGAATGCGCCTCGTGAACTCTCAGGCCCGACCTCCACGGATATCTGGCATCAACCGTCCGTGCCGCTGTTAGCCTCAACCATCATGCTCATGGGCTTCTGGGTGGTGGGCGCGCGCGTCGTCTTCGCCCTGCCGCTGGATCTCGAGGCCAATTGGATTTTCCGCGCGATGCCGTTCCGTGCCGGACCCGCGTGCTTGCGCGCTCGCCGCCGCAGTCTATTCATGGTGGCCGTGTTGCCCCCATGGATGATCTCGGCGGCGTTTCTTTCCCCCCTCTGGCCATGGCGGGCCGCCGCCGCGCATCTGGCGGTCCTCGCCTTTCTTGGCATCATTTTGGCCGAGTTCACCTTCGACGGTGTTCAGCGGATCCCGTTTACCTGTTCTTATCTCCCGGGGAAATCGAAGCTCTATCTCACGTTCTGGCTGTGGATCTTCCTCATCGTCACCCTGATAACAGGCGCAGCAGTGAACGAGCGCGAGGCCCTCCAGAGCGCCGCGGCTACCGGCGCCGTTTTAGCAGGCCTCGGCACCGTGGCTGTTCTGTGCATGCTCCGTAACAACTGGCTGGCCTCCGATGAGAACACCGAACTCCGCTTCGAAGAAATACCCCCCGATCAATTAGTGAGCTTGAATGTATCCTGACCTTGCATCGGCGCAGTCTAGCGTTGATTCGCTTTCAAAATCTTCTTCCGCACCCGTACGGATTTCGGCGTCACTTCGACCAGTTCATCTTCACGGATAAACTCGATTGCCTGCTCGAGATTGAGAAGTTTTGGCGGCACCAGCCGAATCGCTTCGTCTGACGTGGAGGCGCGCATGTTCGTGAGCTTCTTCTCCTTCACAATGTTTACGTCGAGATCGGCATCTCGCGAATTTTCGCCGACGATCATCCCTTCGTAAACTTCCGTCGCCGGTGAAATGAAAATCACGCCCCGTTCCTGCAGATTGAAAATCGCGTAACTGGTCGCTACGCCAGCGCGATCCGCCACGAGTGATCCAGTCGGTCGCGTTGGTATCTCGCCCTGCCATTCAAGATATCCGTGAAACAGCGAATTCATGATTGCCGTTCCCTTGGTATCGGTGAGCATTTCGCTACGGAGCCCGATCAATCCGCGTGACGGGACATGAAACTCGAGACGCACTCTCCCGGAGCCGTGATTGATCATCTTCATCATCTTGCCCTTGCGACTTCCCATCTTTTCTATAACTACTCCGATAAACTCTTCCGGGCAGTCGATCACCAGCAGTTCCAGAGGCTCATGTACCTTCCCGCCAATTTCACGAGTGAGGATTTCGGGTTTCCCGACTTGCAGCTCATAGCCTTCCCGCCGCATCATTTCAATCAAAATCGCGAGCTGCAGCTCCCCGCGTCCCATGACTTTGAACGCATCCGGGCCGCCAGCTTCTTCCACTCGAATGGAGACATTCGTCAATAACTCTTTCGCCAATCGATCCCGCAAATGTCGCGAAGTCACATACTCGCCGTCGCGGCCCGCAAAGGGAGAATTGTTGATCGTGAATGTCATCGCGATGGTCGGCTCATCGATCTGCACATGCGGCAAGGGCTTGGGTGCTTCCGCGCTGGTGACCGTTTCTCCGATCGTGATTCCTTCGACGCCCGCAATGGCGAGCACGTCACCGGTTTTGCCGATGCTTTCATCAACCCGCTTTAAGCCTTCGAACGAGTAGAGCTTCGTGATGCGCGTTTTCTGCAACGATCCGTCCA
>JAFASD010000423.1 GCA_019244945.1 Acidobacteriaceae bacterium
GGCCGTAGTCATCACATTGATGCGGCCTTTGCCAAACAATCGAAACAGCCGGTTCCGCAGGTCAGCACGTTTCAGCAGCATGAACAGCGTAAGAACGGCTATCGCCGCAACGGCGGCTAAGAAGTGCGCGATAGAGGTGCCGATCAACCCGAGCGACTCCAAGGCACTGGGTTGTGCTTTCACGACCTCAACCGGCACGGGCACAGCCGCTTGAGGCTCTTTGACCGAATTTCTAGCGCTCTGGTCCGAGCTGGCGGACGATTTCTTATGATTCTGGACAGCGGCATTGGTTGGCGATAACTGGGAGGTTATCTGCCTCAGGCTCTCTGCGGCCCTGGAGAATCCGAACGCGGGGGGGTTGCCGACCGCTTCGATCTTGCGTCGCATGTTTTCCTGATATTGCGGTAACCTGCTGATGATTTCGGAGAGCTGCGCCGTGCCCACCCAACTGATCGCTCCAGCGGCCGAAAACGCTACCAACAGCACAAACAGCACTGAGGGCGCGCGGCCAATTCTTAGGCGTTCGAGCCAGGTGACCGGCGGCGTTAGCAAAAAGCTCAGCAACACCGCCAAAGCGAAGGGAATCAGTACTTCTTTGCCGAAATACAGGCCACAGACCACGGTCACGGCCGTAATGACAACAGCCAAGTGCGATGAGTTGCCGCTGCGCTCGGAACGGACCGTAGTAAGCCTCCTAACGATCGACCGCCTGCTTTCCACATTGTAGTCGGCCGTTTCGAACCCGCCCTTCCGAGTCGCGATGATATATAGTTTCCGGGAGTGAACATGATCAAAAAATTCGCAGCATGCCTGATACTCGCGACCGTATGTACAGCAAAAGATGCGAATCCCCGGCTGGAACAGGTTATCCAGAGTTATGTCTCGTCCCATCAATTCATGGGCTCTGTTCTTGTCGCCCGCGGTGAGGAGATCGTCTTGAGCCGAGGCTATGGCTCGGCCAATCTCGAGTGGGACATTCCCAACTCCCCGGCCACCAAATTTCGACTGGGCTCGATCACCAAGCAGTTTACGGCCGCCTGCATTTTGCTTTTGGAAGAACGGGCTAAATTGCGAATCGACGATCCGGTGAAGAAATATTTGCCGGACGCGCCGACCGCATGGGACAAGATAACGATCTTCCATGTCCTGACTCACACCTCGGGCATTCCGAGCTTTACGGATTTCCCGGATTACCGCGAATCGGAGGCCGCTTCCACAACGCCGGAGAAGCTGGTGGAACGTTTCCGGAACAAGCCGCTCGATTTCGAGCCCGGGTCCAAATGGAAGTACAGCAACTCCGGCTACGTTCTATTGGGATATCTGATCGAAAAAGTTAGCGGAGAAACTTATCAGCGATTTCTTCAAGAAAATATATTTACGCCGCTAGGAATGAAGGACTCGGGATACGATTCGAACTCTGAAATCATTCGCCATCGCGCTGCGGGATATAGTCCAGGCAACGGCGGCATCATCAACGCAGGTTTTATCAACATGACGGTGCCTTTTTCGGCAGGCGGCCTGTACTCGACCACCGAAGATTTGTTGCGGTGGGAACGCGGGCTATTTGGCGGAAAGGTGCTCTCTGCCGCGTCCCTGCAAAAAATGACCACGCCGTTTAAAGATAATTACGCGTGTGGCCTATTCGTGGAAACATCGAACGGGCATAAGCAGATATCGCACGGCGGAGGCATTGAAGGATTTAACACCTCTTTGGCATACTGGCCCGACGAGAAGTTATCGATCATCGTGTTAGGCAACTTGAACGGCGGAGCACCCGGAGACATCTCCAATAAGCTGGGCGCGGTCATGCATGGCGAGCAGGTCACCTTGCCTTCAGAACGCAAGGAGATCACAGTCTCACCAGATGTGCTGCAAACATATGTCGGTACCTACGAGCTTGTACCGGGAGTCGACATGACGATTACGCTAGAAGGTAGCCAGCTCATGACCCAGTTGACTGGACAGCCCAAATTTCCCCTCTACGCGCAATCCAAAACCCTGTTCTTTTTGAAAGTAGTGGACGCGCAGGTTGAGTTCTCAAAAGACGCTTCCGGCAAAGTGACGCAAGCAACGCTGCATCAGAACGGCCGGGATACAGTCGCCAGAAAAAAATAAAACACCAACCGGCTACGCTTAAGAAGAGGACGCAGCCGTGGAATTGAAACAAATTGTCAAAGAGAAATACGGAGAGGCGGCGAGGCGTGTCACAACGGGCAAAGGTCTTCCGGCAGACTGCTGCGCAGAAACATCCTGTTGCAGTGGGTCGGCCGTCGCATCCTGTGATCCGATCACCTCGAACCTTTACAACGACACTCAAACCAGCGAACTGCCTGACAGCGCCGTAAAAGCCTCCATGGGGTGTGGGACCCCCACTGCTCTTGCAGAACTCAAACCCGGCGAAACAGTTCTTGACCTTGGCTCGGGCGGCGGCATCGACGTTCTGCTATCTGCACGGCGGGTCGGTCCAACCGGCAAAGCTTACGGTCTGGATATGACCGAGGACATGCTGGCCCTCGCGCGCGAAAATCAACGCAAGTCGGGCATCGCGAATGCGGAATTTCTCAAAGGCGAGATCGAGAATATTCCACTGCCCGACGATTCCGTGGACGTCGTGATCAGCAATTGCGTCATTAACCTTTCCACCCAAAACGACCGCGTGTTCCGTCAGGCATTTCGCGTGTTGCGACCAGGAGGCCGATTTGCCGTTTCAGACGTCGTCACGCAGGGTGAAGTCCCCGCCGGAATACGGGAAAACATGCTCCTTTGGGTTGGCTGCATCGCCGGCGCGCTCTCGCAGTCCGAGTATGTGGCGCAGCTCGCCGAGGCCGGTTTCGAGAGCATTGAGATCGAACCCACTCGGGTCTACGAAGTCGAAGAAGCAAGAACGTTTCTGGCCGGCAAGGGCATCGATGTGGATGCGATCGCCCCAGCAGTACGCGGCAAATTCATGAGCGCTTTTGTGCGTGCTGTAAAACCAGTAACCAGCGCCGCGCCTGACGAAAACGCACAGTGATTCCAGAACGACGCGGTCGCGCTGAAACGATACCTGGAAGCGAAGCTACCGGCTAAGGACGCGCGTTGACTCCGGTATCAAACGTAACTGAGATACAGACGCAGCCTCGAAAGCCCGTCGCGGCATCGTTCGCGTTTGGAATCTTGGCCTCAATCAGCTTTTGCCACCTGTTGAACGACATGGTGCAATCCCTGATTCCAGCAATTTATCCGATTCTGAAGAAATCTTTCAGCCTCAGCTTTACGCAACTAGGTCTGATTACTCTCACATTTCAGCTCACCGCATCGCTTCTGCAGCCGTGGGTAGGTTGGTACGCCGACCGCCGCCCCAAGCCGTATTCGCTCCCGGCCGGAATGGGGTTGACACTCATTGGCTTATTGCTGTTATCGGCAGCTTCAAATCTAGGCATGCTCCTCATCGCGGCGGCGATGGTAGGAGTGGGATCATCTGTGTTCCATCCCGAAGCTTCCCGGGTCGCGCGAATGGCCTCAGGCGGGCAGCATGGTCTCGCACAGTCGCTGTTTCAGGTCGGCGGAAACGCAGGGTCGGCAACCGGACCGTTGCTGGCGGCTTTCATTGTGCTTCCGCGAGGGCAGGGGAGCATTGCCTGGTTTACGACCGCGGTCTTCCTCGCGATCGTTTTGCTAACCAATGTGGGGAATTGGTACAAGCGCAAATCCTCCATTGAGCCGAAGTCCCACGCAACTCACCCGCAGCATCGCGCGGTTCTGTCTTCGAGAGCCATCGCTTTCTCGATTGCGATTCTCGCCGCTCTGGTCTTTTCGAAATACTTCTATCTCGCCAGCCTGGGCAGTTACTACACCTTCTATCTGATAAACAAATTTCACGTCTCTGTTCAAAGCGCGCAAATTCATCTCTTCGTCTTCCTCGGAGCCACCGCGGCTGGAACGGTTTTGGGTGGACCGATTGGCGACCGTTACGGCCGCAAATACGTCATCTGGTGCTCCATTGTTGGAGCGCTCCCGTTTACGTTGCTCCTGCCCTACGCCAATCTGTTCTGGACCGGGATTCTGAGCGTGGTGATCGGCCTGGTTCTCGCATCCGCCTTTTCGGCAATTCTGGTCTATGCTCAGGAACTGATTCCCGGGAAAATTGGAATGATATCGGGAGTGTTCTTCGGGCTTGCGTTTGGTATGGCCGGCATAGGCGCAGCCCTGCTCGGCGTACTGGCCGATAAAACCAGCATCAACTTCGTCTACCATGTCTGCTCATTTCTCCCAATCATCGGCTTGTTGACCGGCTTCTTGCCCGATATTGAGGAGCATGTCAAAGGGGCAGCGCTAGAACAGTCGCTCGCAGGCCCGGCTAATCCGGCCTGAGTCTAGCCAGACCACGTCAACTTGCAATCCGCGACAACATGCATCTCGCGCGGTTCGCGTCTGCAAGCGCCTGTTCGGCCGTACCGGAGAGGGCCGTCAAATGGCCCATTTTTCGACCCGGACGCGGCGTCAACTTCCCATAGAGATGTAATTTCACGTCGGCAACGGAAACCCCGGCGGCCCAGTCCGGTTCACCATCGGCCCAGAGATCTCCCAGTAGGTTCGCCATGGCAGCGGGTCTGAATTGCGTCACATCGCCGAGAGGAAGAAGGCACGCCGCCCGCAACTGCTGCTCGAATTGGCTCGTCAGATTGGCGTCAAAAGTGAAGTGCCCCGAGTTGTGTGGCCTTGGCGCCAGCTCGTTGATCAGCAGGCGTCCATCTTTGCAAACGAAAAACTCGACACACAGTACGCCGACCACGTCTAATTTCTCCAACACCGATCGGGCTATCTCGACCGCTTCACGCACCACCGCGGATTCCACTCGCGCAGGCGCGATGGAAATATCCAAAATGCCATTGCGGTGCCGGTTCTCCGTCGCTCCATAATGAACGAATTCGCCTTGCATCCCGCGCGCTGAGACAACTGAGATTTCACATTCGAAGTTAATGAAGGCTTCGAGTACAGCCTCGCGCCCGCCAACAGTTTGCCAAGCTGCTTCGAACTCCGACTCATTCGTGATACGGAATTGGCCCTTGCCGTCGTATCCGAAATCAGCGCTCTTGAGAATCGCGGGCAGGCCCAGTTCTCGGGCCGCTTGTTCCAGACCTGCGATGCTCTCTACGCGCCGGAATGGAGTAACTGGAAGACCGGCCCGCGAAAGAAAATTCTTTTCCCGAAGCCGATGCTGTGTAGTATGCAGGATGTGACCGCTGGGGCGGACGGGCGCGCACTCCGCGGCCGCTGCTGCCGTTGCTGCAGGCACGTTCTCGAACTCGAACGTTACAACGGAAACTTCGCTGGCAAATTTTCGCACAGCATCCAGGTCTTCATAAGGCGCGTTGATCTCGACATCGGCCACCTGACCCGTTGGCGTATCTTCGTCCGGCGATAAGGTGTGAACACGATATCCCATGCGCCGCGCCGCTATGGCGAACATGCGCCCGAGCTGCCCGCTTCCCAGCACGCCAATCGCGCTCCCCGGCAGTACCGGATCGCGCGAACCAACGCCTCTCACGGGAGACTATCCCGCAAAACCGAATCCGTCTGCCTGCTCCGCCACTCTTCGAGTCGCCGCCGGATTTCCGGATACTTGTTCCCCAAAATGCCCGCGGCGAGCAGTGCAGCATTCGTCGCCCCCGCATTCCCAATCCCTAACGTGCCCACTGCGACCCCCGCCGGCATTTGAACAATCGAAAGAAGAGAATCCACGCCGTTCAAAATGCTGCTCTTGATCGGCACGCCCAAAACCGGCAAGGCGGTATGCGCCGCAACCATCCCGGGCAAGTGCGCCGCTCCGCCTGCGGCCGCAATGATCACCTCTAAGCCTCGGCCGGCCGCGTTCTTAGCATACTCGGCCATCCAATCCGGCGTACGATGCGCGGAAACGATACGGCACTCATGCAAAATCCCCAGCTCCCGCAGCGTTTCGCTGGTGCGCTGCATCGTCTCCCAATCCGATTTACTGCCCATGATGACGCCCACCAGCGCTCTCTCCGAGGTAGGCTGAGCGTCACTCATGCGGCCCGCCATCTACTCGCCATGCGCCGCAACAAAGCCTTTTTCACCAGCCAACCGATCCGCCACTTTCTCCATGTACTGCCGCGTGGTCAGCCATTTCTGCTCTTTTCCCGCCAGCAGGGCCAAATCTTTGGTCATGAAGCCCGCTTCTACCGCCCCAACCGTCGCCTCTTCCAGCCTATCGGCGAACGCCACCACCTCGGGCGTTTCATCGAACCGGCCGCGATAGCGTAGCGCCGAGCTCCACGCGAAGATCGATGCAATCGGATTTGTCGAAGTCTCTTTGCCCTTCTGATGCTCCCGAAAATGGCGAGTCACGGTGCCATGCGCCGCTTCCGTCTCGACCGTATTGCCGTCTGGTGTAATCAGCACCGAGGTCATCAAACCCAACGACCCGAAGCCTTGCGCCACCATGTCGGATTGCACGTCACCGTCGTAATTCTTGCAAGCCCAAACGAATCCGCCCTCTGACTTCAGCGCGAACGCCACCACATCGTCAATCAGGCGGTGCTCGTAACTAACCTTTGCGCCTTCATACTTTTCTTTAAATTCGCTTTCATATACGGATTGGAAAATGTCTTTGAACCGTCCGTCATATTTCTTGAGAATCGTGTTCTTGGTCGAGTGATAGACCGGCAGCCCGCGCGAAAGCCCGTAATTGAAGCACGCCCGCGCGAATCCCGTGATCGATTCGTCCAAGTTATACATGCCGAGCGCGACGCCTCCGCTCTTGAACTCAAATACGTCGTACTGCACGAGCGTATTCCCATTCTTCGGTGTAAACGTTAAGCTGAGCTTTCCCGGCTCGCGAATCACAATGTCGGTCGCGCGGTATTGATCGCCAAAGGCATGACGGCCGACAATAATCGGCTTCACCCAGCCCGGTACATAACGCGGAACGTTGCGGCAGATGATGGGCTCGCGAAAAATTGTGCCATCCAGAATGTTCCGGATCGTGCCATTCGGCGACTTCCACATCTGCTTCAGGTGAAACTCTTTCACCCTCGCCTCATCGGGAGTAATGGTGGCGCACTTGACCCCCACCCCGTACCGCTGGATCGCGTGTGCTGCATCGACGGTAATCCTATCGTCAGTCGCGTCCCGGTTCTCAATCGACAAGTCGTAATATTTCAAGTCGACTTCAACGTGCGGGAGAATCAAGAGCTCCTTGATCATCGCCCAGATGACCCGCGTCATCTCATCGCCATCGAGTTCCACCAACGGGGTCTTAACCGAAATTTTCGTCATCTGGTAAAGATCCATTTAAACAAAGCCAGCCAAAGCCACCGCGCGCCGGCTGATACACTGGCAATGTTGCCGTGGAGTTCCCGCTTCCATCGTTCGCGCGCAGCAGCAGCGTGAAAGATTACAT
>JAFASD010000484.1 GCA_019244945.1 Acidobacteriaceae bacterium
TTCATCTCCGGATCGCCGCCCGTCAGGTCTTCCAACGAGGCTTGCGCCATTCCGAAATCGCCCGGCGACCAACGGCCTTTCTGAACGCGCCCCTCCTCCACTTGGAACACGGTCGTGTATCCGGTGGTAGTAATTTCATCGAGTCCATCCGCGCCATGCACCACAAAAGCCCGCTCAATGCCTAGCCGCGCTGAAGCTTGCGCAAGCATCTCGGCGGCTCGCACGGAAAACGCGCCGATTAATTGCACACGCGCCCGAACCGGATTGGTTAACGGGCCAAGCAGATTAAAAACCGTACGGCCTTTTAAAAGCAGGCGCGCCTCTTGCGCGTGCTTCACCGCCGGGTGAAGCAACGGCGCATACAAAAATCCGATGCCTGTCTCGTGAATGCTGTCGCTCACCTGCTGAGCCGATAGATCCACGGGAATTCCGAGTGCCTCTAAAACATCTGCGCTTCCACACTGGCTCGAAATTCGCCTGTTCCCATGTTTGGCGACGTGCAGTCCGGCGCCGGCCGCGACGAAGGCCGTGGCCGTCGAAACATTAAACGAATTCGTGTTGTCGCCGCCGGTTCCGCAGGTGTCGAGCACTGGATCCACTGACTGGTCCAGGTCAATCGGCTCGCTCATCTCCCGAATGGCCGCAGCAAAACCGGCGAGTTCGGCAATCGTTTCTCCTTTTCGGCGCAGGAACCCAAGTACTTCGGCAATGCCCTCGGTGTTCATTTGCCCCGAAAGCATACGGTGCATCAGATCGTATGCTTCAGCTTGCGTGAGATGAACGAAGTTGCGGAAGGGAAGATGAGACATGCTTCGGCTATTCATTCGAACACACGCACGTCGCGAAGTTCCCGGCCGGACTTGCCATTCACCCGTCGCAACCAACCATTGTGAACTACTCAATCAGCAGGTTCGTGGCACACCACCAAACATGGACATGACTACACCCTGCACCATGCTCTGGCCGATGCCGTACTGGTAACAGAATTGGAACCCTAGAGCCGTTCGATCGGTTGCGCTACGCATTGCCGCACTCGACAATCGGGGCATGGACGAAACACGAGTGGACGCGCTCTATAGAGAGTGGCAGCGGTCCGTTAGAGAGCACGCCTGTATGGTCCGTGATGCGCGAATGAGCGGTTTAACGGCCGATGAATTGAACGCGCTAAGCGAGGCCTATGTATTACGTATCGATACAGCGTATGTGCGATTTTTACGGGCCGAACAGCGCAGAGGCAGTTGGGCCGCGGCCGCTTACTAACCAGCCTTACTGGCCGCTGCTGCTCGTTGCAAGTTTGTTCGCTTGCAGGAACGAGCCTATGTTTCCTTTGTCAAGGATAAATGTGCCGGTATCCACGAATGTCGGCAGAGGCGCCGTAGGATTATCATTCCAATTGCCGGAAAGCGGGGTTGGCGGATGAAGATGAAGATCGCCGAGCACCTTTGCGCCGTAATAGGCCATCGTAAATGGCTTCTGCGCAATACTTGCGGAGACCACGCCCTTCTGGATCCAATCAATCGTACGCTGGTCCGTGTCCATGGCAACCACGACGTACTTTCCGCCCAGGTTCTCGCGATTAATTACCTCTCCGACTTCCGGACAGGCAATCGCCTCGAGGCAAACGAACGCATCCACTTTGGCCTTGGTGCTGACTAAGTTCTTAGTCGTATCGAACGCAACGGTTGGGTCGCCGTGAATGTCGACAATCTGTGAAATCTTGATGTCGGGATGTTCCGTGAACGCACTCTGGTAACCACGCAGGCGGTCCTTCAAGTTGCCTTGATTCGGCATCGTGAAAATGACCACGTTCCCTTTACCGTTAAGCAGCTTGGAAGTCAAATGCCCACCGAGTTCCCCGGCGTTGTAATTATCGGTCCCAATAAACACCAGACGCTTGCTGTCAGGCGCATCGGCGTCGATCGTGATGACCGGAATGTTCTGCGCCACCGCAGCATTTATATCGGGCGTCATAACGCTCGGATCCGCCGCCGAAATCAGGATCCCAGCCGGCTTCTGCGCGACGGCTCTTTGGAACTCGTCGTGCTCCGCCTTCGTGTCGTATGTATCGGGACCCACCATCTCCGCTTTCACTTTCATTTCAGAAGCGGCATGGTTGAGACCTGCTAAGGCATTCTGCCAATACGGCACCTTCGTATTCGCCGCAATAAGAACGTATTTCTCGTTTGGAGCATGTGGGTTCGTCATGCACCCCGTCATCAAAAAGAACGCGGCTGGGAGGCCCGCCGCAATCAGTGCCCAATTAGCTGTTCGCATGTTGTGTACCTAGCGCGGGAGTATATCATGTCTCGGCCGTGGCAAATGCGAATGAGCCAATAATGATTTGTGGAATCCGCCAACATCACGCAATTTCGCGAAGGAAGCGTCCGCGGTTTCCTTCATCGGCCGGATGAGCCCGGCAGCGCAGGTCTCGTGTTGACACATGGCGCCGGTAGCAACTGCCGCGCGCCCCTAATCGTCGCCGTTGCCGAAGCTTTTTGCTCAGCGGGTTTATTAGTTCTCCGTTGTGATTTGCCCTTTCGCCAGAACCGACCATTTGGTCCGCCATTTCCGAAAACGGCTGCGGAAGACCGCGCAGGCTTGAAGGACGCGATCACCGCGCTGCGCGATTTGGGTTGCACAAAGGCGTTTTTGGGGGGCCATTCGTATGGCGGACGCCAGGCGAGCATACTCGCTTCCGAAGATCCCGAGGTAACTGATGCTCTGCTCCTGATGTCCTATCCGTTGCACCCGCCTAAGAAACCCGATCAATTGCGAACAGACCACTTCCCGCGCTTGCAAACGCCCTCGCTATTCCTCCACGGAACAAAGGATCCATTCGGTTCAATTGAAGAAATCGTTAGCGCTCTGGGGCTGATCTCCGCGCCAACCAAACTCGTCAGTATCGACGGCGCAGGCCACGATCTTGCTCGCGGCAAATTTGATCTGGA
>JAFASD010000541.1 GCA_019244945.1 Acidobacteriaceae bacterium
GCAACCATGCTTTCCTGGAATTAGCAACAAATGATGGCACAAGCGACTACAACGGGTTGTTGGTTGCCCTAAAGCGTCGGTATTCGAAGGGGTTCGCTTACCAGGTCAGTTACACGTTCAGTAAGAGTTTCTCGAATTTTGTCGATAACCTCACGGGTGGCTCGACTCCGGAGTACGCGTACAACTATAACCTGGAGCGCAGTTTTTCGCCCTTTGATCAAACACACCGCTTTGTCGCAAACGGCATTTACACGCTTCCAATTGGTCAGGGCGGCATGATTTTGAACAATGGCGGCGTGGTGAGCCGGCTGATAGGAGGATGGCAGCTAAACGGCATTCTTACGCTCGAAACAGGAATTCCATTTACTGTGACGACGACGGACACCACTGATACCGGCGGTAATCATGCCAGCCGTCCGAACTGCATTGGCAATCCCTACGCTGGTGCCACGACCAATCCAACATTGCTGACTGGCACGGGGGCTCCAGGCTTCTTTCTCAATCCAGCGGCATTTGCGATCCCCGCATTTGGGACCCTCGGGACTTGCGCGCCGCGCGCCTTCCATGGACCTGGAATAGAGAATCTGGATGCCAGTTTGTTTAAGATTTTTTCAGTGACAGAGCGTTACAGAGTGGAGTTCCGCAGCGAATTTTTCAATGTGCTGAACCACCCGAACTTCTCGAATCCGAATTCAAGTTTCACTACATCATCACTTGGCTCCTTTGGCAGGCTTTCTAGCACCACAACCGATCCGCGTGAAATTCAGTTCGCGCTAAAACTCTATTTTTAGAAGATTGGAATAGTTGAAACAATGAACCGTCTTTGGGTTCTCCTCATGGCGGGCTGCGCCCTCGCGCAAACGCCCTACTCTACTTCCATTCAACCGGCAACCGTCGCGCATGAGATCGCTATTAACCGCGGTTCCACTGCGCTTTGGCAGAGTCTCAAGAAACTGCACACGCGGGCCAGTTTAATCATGGTTACCGCGCACCCGGACGATGAAGACGGCGGCATGTTGGCCTATGAATCTCGTGGAATGGGCGCGCGCGTAACTCTCTTGACGCTCAATCGTGGCGAGGGAGGCGCTAACGTCATGTCTCCCGACTATTTCGACGCGCTTGGCCTTGATCGCACAATGGAATTACTTGCGGCCGGCCGCTATTACGGCGTTGATCAGTATTGGACGCGCGTCATTGACTACGGCTTTTCTAAAACAATGGCCGAATCCATTAGTAAGTGGACTCATGATCGCGTACTTTACGATGTTGTGCGCGTAGTCCGTATGGTGCGGCCTTTAGTGATCACGTCGGTTTTTGTGGGAGGCCCTAGTGACGGGCACGGCAATCATCAGACCGCCGGAGCTATGGCCAAAGAGGTGTTCAAGGCCGCAGGTGATCCAAATGTTTTCCCGGACCAGATTGCAGCGGGCCTGAGGCCGTGGACGCCCCTTAAGGATTATGAGCGGGCTCCGTTTGGCCGGCGTAGCGGTCCAAGCAATCTCTACGTCAATGTTGAAGTTCCCGAAGGGACATATGATCCGGTGCTGGGCGCGTCGTATGTTCAGATCTCTCGTGAGGGCCTTGGATATCAGAAGACGCAGAATGGCGGAAGCTCCATTCCGCAAGCCGGCATGTCTCCGAGCCGCTATCATCGCGTAGCGTCAAACGTCCAATCGAGCGAAAAAGAACAGGGTTTTTTCGATGGTATCGATACTTCGCTCAAAGGAATCGCATCGCTTGCCAATGGCAGCAACGCCTTCTTGGTAAGCGGTCTTCAAAAGATCAATGCATCCGTTGAAGAGGCAATTGCGAAATTTTCGGCGGCACACCCGGAGGAGACAGCTCCCTCACTCGCAGCCGGGCTGAAAGATACAATTGCGCTGGTCGGAGAGGTCGACAAAAGTAATTTGTCCGCGGATGAAAAATACAATGTCGGTCATGAGCTGGAAATCAAGCGTGTTCAGTTCAACAATGCCCTGAGCGAAGCTTTAGGGTTGTCACTGGAGAGCACCATTGCTCCCACCACCGAGCCGAATCCGCTGATGGTCATGTTCATGGGTACTCCTGATAGCTTTCGCACCGCGATA